>NZ_JBEZKW010000019.1:0-5783 GCF_040651795.1 Streptomyces sp. NPDC048361 | reverse complement strand
GGGTGCCCTACAGGGGCGCGGGGCTGTGACACGTGCGCGGCTCCGCCGCGGCGGGCGCGACCGGTCGACTCCGGGTGCCCTACAGGGGCGCGGGGAACTGCACGGGTCCACGGCCGCCGCCCCGGACTATCCTCACCCCGTCGGCAAGACGAACCCCACCCGGGAGGTGAGCCCATCAACACACCACCCCCCAACCGCACCGAGCGCCTCGAACCCGGCGACCCCGAGCGAATAGGCACATACCGCCTCCTCGCCCGCCTGGGCGCAGGCGGCATGGGCCAGGTCTACCTCGCCCGCTCCGACCGCAACCGCACCGTCGCCGTCAAACTGGTCCGCCCCGACCTCGCCGACCAGGACGAGTTCCGCGCCCGCTTCCGCCAGGAAGTCCGCGCCGCACTCCGCGTCGGCGGCCCCTGGACCGCCCCCGTCCTGGACGCCGACACCGAGGCCCCCGCCCCCTGGATCGCCACCGGCTACATCGCGGGCCCCTCCCTCCAGTCCGTCGTGCAGGGCCCGCACGGCCCGCTCCCCGAGCACTCCGTACGCGTCCTCGCCCGCGGCCTGACCCACGCCCTGAAGGACATCCACGGCGCCGGCATCATCCACCGCGACCTGAAGCCGTCCAACGTCCTGATCACCATCGACGGCCCCCGCGTCATCGACTTCGGCATCGCCCGCGCCCTGGAGACCGGCGCCGACGGCAGCATCACCCGCTCCGGCGCGCTCGTCGGCTCACCCGGCTTCATGGCCCCGGAGCAGGTGCGGGGCGACCGGATCACCCCGGCCTGCGACGTGTTCTGCCTCGGCTCGGTCCTCGCGTACGCGGCGAGCGGCCGGCTGCCGTTCGGCGAGGCATCGAGCGGGGTGCACGCGTTGATGTTCCGCATCGCGCAGGAGCCGCCCGCCCTCGACGGCGTACCCGACTCCCTCCAGGACCTCATACGCGACTGCCTCCACAAGGACCCGGCGGCCCGCCCCGGCCTCGACCAGATCCTCTCCCGCCTCCCCGAGCACACCACCGACCCGTGGCTGCCCGCCCCGCTGGTGGCTCAACTGGGCAGCCACGCAGCCCAGTTGCTCGACATGGAGGACCCGGGCGCCACCACCACCGCCCGCACCAGCACCACGAGCACGGAGGTGGCACCGCCCCCGGAGCCACCCCGGCCCGCGCCCCGGCCCTCGCCCCGGCCCACACCTCCGTCCGTACCTGCCTCCGCCGAACAGACCCCGTACGACTACCCGCCCTCCCTCTCCACCCCGTACGCCCCGGATCCCCCGCCCACCCGCAGCACCAAGTCCACGGTGGCGCTGATCGCGGTGGCCCTGGTCGTGGCGGTCGGAGCAGGCGGCTCGGTGTACGCGTTCATGAGCGGCGACTCCCTGAACGGCAGGACCGACGACATCCGCTCGACGACCACTCCCACACCGTCCAACACCGCGCCTCCCAGCGGCAGTTCGAGCCAGGACACGACCCCCCTCCCGCCCGGCGCCGGCGACGTGCCCCGCCCGTACATCGGCGCCTGGTCGGCCACCGTCCCCACGGCCACCGGCGACGACCCCCGCCACCTCGTCATCCGCGCGGGCAAGCCGGGCGACACGGTCCTGACGTTCACCGCCGAGGGCAGCGGCTACCACTGCGTCTTCCAGGCCCGTCTGACCTCCACCCCCGCATCACCCGACACCCCGCTCCAGATGGGCCCCTCCCAGGTGGGCCCCGGCTCGACGGGCGCCTGCACCCCCGGAAAGCCGAGCACCATCAGCCTCCTCCCGGACGGCCGCCTGCACCGACTCATGCCGGAGACCGGCGAGTACCTCGACTACACAAAGGACTGAGCCCGCCCGCCGCCCCCGGGCACGGGCGCCCCGGCTCACCGGTGCTCGTACACCGCGACCCGGCGCCCGTGCACGCGCGTGTCCGACACGCAGACGAAGTACGCGTCGAGCGCGCTCCGTTTGGCCCGGTCCCCCTCGGTCGTCGAGAACCCGGCGGCATCGGTGACGAGGATGACGCGCCGCTGGGCCGCCACAGCCCCCGCTATGCGCGCCGGATCCTTCTCGACACCCTTCAACGTGCCTGATTCCACCGGGGTTTCGAGCAGCGCGACATCGACGAGCCGGGCGAACTTCTCCGGGGCGACCAGGGCGGTGTCGCGCCGCGCGGCCGGCACGAACAGCACGCCGTCGCCGTCATGCGCCGTGGACGCCACCACGTTCGCGGGGGCGATCACGTCGTCGATACGGCTTCCCGGGCCCCGCTGTCCCAGCCCGGCGGGGAGCAGGACGAGGCCCAGGGCGATCACCCACACGGCGACCGCGACCCCGGGCCGCGCAACGGCCCGGTACGCGCGGGCGACCGCCGCGCCGATCAGCAGGGCGAGGCCCAGATGGGAGAAGAGGACGTAACGGTCGACGTAGAGCGGCTTGACCAGGGAAACAGCGAGCAGCACGACCTGCGGCACGGCGAGCAGAGGGAGCGCGACCACCCCCAAGGACACCCCGCCCCCCGCTGCCCCCCGAGGCTCCCGCACAGCGCCCCGCCCTGCCCGCGCCCGACCCACCCACGCACAGGCCACCCCACCCACGATCATGAGCGCCGGCACGGTCAGGGACCCGGGCGTGAGCGGTGCGATCCAGGAGACCTGGACCGACTGGTCCCGGCTGCGCAGGATCAGCGGAAGCGTGCCGGTGACGGCCACCGCCGAAGCGGCCGCCCAGCGCACCACGACGGCCCGCCCCGGCCGTGCGCACACCACGGCGACGGCGTGGGCGGGCAGCAGGAGCAACGCGAACCAGTTGAGCCAGGCAGTGACGAGGACGACCCCCGCGTACGCCATCCACCGCACCGCGCGCCCCGGCCGTTCCAGCAAGCCGGTGAGGAGCCACGTACCGCACGCGGCCCCGAGCGTGACCAGCGCGTACGAGCGCCCTTCCTGCGCGTAGTTCTGGACGGCCGGTATGAGGGCGAGCGCCACTCCGGCACACAACCCCGTTGCCGAGCCGCCCCATTGAGCTCCGATGCGCGCGACGAACGCCGCCGCGCCCGCCATCGCCACGACCGACGGCAGCCGCAGAACAACCAGGCTGTCGCCGAAAAGACCGAACACGCCGTGCATCAGCAGGTAGTAGAGCCCGTGCACGGAATCGACGTGCTGCACGAGGTGCCACAGCTCCGGAACCGAACGCCGCGACACCTGCCAAGTCGCCGCCTCATCACGCCACATGGTGCCCTGACGCGTGATCCCCCAGAGGCCCACCGCCAGCATGACGGCAGCCGGAGGAAGAGAAATCCACGCTTCCCGGCGCTCCGGAAAGAGCGTTCTCCTGGACAGGACTGTGGCCATACGCGTGCCCCCGTGTGCGTGGTGCGGTCGTGCAGGGGAGCGGCGCGGTCGGCTGGTGATGGCCCCCATTTCACGGCTGAACGTGATCTGCATTCATTGACCACAGAAGTATGCGGGGCGGCGACGGCGCCTCAAGCCGCCAGGTCGGGCTGGCTTGAACCCGTTCACCAGCCACCGCATTCCACTTGTACGAGGGGTTCCACGCCGCTGTAGATTCAGGGGCGATTCCGATGGATTCCGCTTGATCCGGCCCACGCCGAAAAAAGGGCCGACGGCCATACCTCGGACCGCCTGACACAATTCGCCATACCGGCCTCCACCGCACCAGGAAATGAGGCGGTCCAGCCCCTCAGTCAAAACGACTGACCACCGAGTTGAGCAGTGGGGTATGCACGAACCGGTCCGGTCCCGAGGGCGGGCAACGCCACGAGAGCGGCCAGGTACGCCCCCTCAGTGCCGGCACGGGCACATAACTCACCGTCGCCCAATCCGCGTTGAACGGCGTCGCCACCACCGGCCACGCCCGGTGCGAGGTGCTGCGCGGCGGCACCAGGAAGTACACCGCCCGCCATCCGCGCGCGTCCACGACGATCGGCCCCGGGTCTCCCCCGGTCAGCTCCTCCATCGCGTCCGCCACACAGCGCCCCGCCTCCCCGTTGATCCGTACGGCGTCGAATTGAACGCCCGCTTTCCTGAGCTGGAACCCGGAGAGCGGAATCCAGTCGAGATTCACCTCGTCGATTTGCGCATCCACGAGACCAGTGTGGGGCCGCGCCGCTAGCGTTTTCCATGACCGCGTGGGGGCCGTCGGGGAGCCGTTGTTCAGCCTCAACCCCCTTGGTACTGGGTCGAATTCGGCGAGGCTGAGTCGTGACCGGTTGAGACCGGTTGAGTCGGAGCGTGATCACATATGGCACGAGCGGAAAACAAGGAGACGGCGGGTCCCATGGCCCAGGTGGTCGCCAAACTCGCCCGCAAATTACGAGTAAGGAAAGGGTGGTCCCAGGACCGACTGGGAGACGAGCTCGGCTTCTCGGGCGCGGCGGTAAGCGCCATGGAAACCCTGGCCCAGCCCGCGAGCGACCAGATGCTGGTGGAGCTGGAGCGCGTCCTTGGCGACGGGATGGGGATCTTCGAGGACGCTCGGGTCGCCGTTCGGATGGAGAAGTACCCCGAACAGTTCAAGGACTTCGCGCCCGTGGAGGAGCGCGCCGTGGTGCTCCAGATGTACGACACGCTGGTCATCAACGGACTGTTCCAGACGGAGGAGTACGCGCGGGCGTTGATCGGCGGAGGCTATCCCCCGCTGCCTGAACAACGGGTGGAAGAACTGGTGCAGGCTCGCATGGAGCGGCAGGCCCTGTTCGACCGGCAACCCATCATCTCGATCGAGTTGATCCTGGAGGAGGCTGTACTGCGGCGAGGTGTCGGAAGTCCCGAGGTCATGCGCAACCAGCTGCAACACCTTGCGGCGTCTGCACGCAGGCGCAACGTGATCATCGACGTGCTCCCTCTCAACTGTGGCTTTCACGGCGAATATGCGGGAGATCGCGGCGGCATGACTCTTGTGGAGACCCCGGACCACGACCACCTGGCGTTCTTCGAAGTCCAAGGTGAAGGCCTGCTCATCAAGGACCCCGCGAAGGTGAGTACGTTCGCACAGCGCTATGCGAAGATCCGGGCACAGGCTCTGGGTCCTCGCGCGGCGCTGGACCTCATCGAGGAGTTGGCAGGGGAGTAGGGATGAGCAACACGCTCCAGTGGTTCAAGTCCAGCTATAGCGACAGTGGGGGCGGGCAATGCCTAGAACTCGCCGTCACCTGGCACAAGTCCTCGTACAGCAACGCCAGGGGCGGCGCATGCGTAGAGGTGGCCACCTGCCCCCAAGCCGTGCACATACGGGACTCAAAGGTGCCGCACGGCGCGACGCTCGCCGTGGCCCCCGGCGTCTGGGCGGCGTTCCTCGATTGGGAGGGCGCCCCGACCCGCTGAGCGGACGGTGCAAACGACGCGCGGCGCCGCCACCCCCCGGCGGCGCCGTGCCCGTGACGAACCTGGGACGGATCCGCGTTGCACCCGCGACACCCGTTCGATAGACATGTAGGGCGCCGCGCGAGGCACGCGCGGCGGTTCGTGATGTCCGTGCCGGTTACGTCGTTTGCGGGGGTGTGTGCGTGAAGTTCGACATGGGGTCCACGACTCTGTCCGATCTGGGGAAGAGCACGGATGGGTCCAGCAGTGATCTGGGCACGTTGATCCGGCAGTTGATCGCTGCGGCTGATCCGCTGGAGGGCAAGTTCAACGGGGCCGGGAAGGTCGCGTTCGACTCGTTCAAGAACCACGCCGACGAGATCACCAACGACCTGAACGGGTCGCTTCAGGACATTCTGGGCGGCCAGTCCGGCATGGACAACGCGTTCGGTGCCGGTGACCACGAGCAGG
>NZ_JBEZKW010000018.1:0-122943 GCF_040651795.1 Streptomyces sp. NPDC048361 | reverse complement strand
ACGGGATGACACCTTGGCCGTGCCGCCGATCGCGGCCGACCACATGGACAGCGCGGCGACGTATACCCCGAGCGCGCCGCCGCGCGGCGGGCCTCCCCGCCACCTCGACACCGGGAGAGAGCACGCGATGCCCACCAGCTCCGCAAGCACCGAGAAAAGCACCATGAAGGCCATGACGTACACCGGGTACGGGGACAACACCGTGCTCAGCCTCACCGAGCAGCCGCTGCCCAAGGTGGGCCCCGGCGAGGTGCTCGTACGGGTGCGCTGCGCGGCCGTCAACCCGGTCGACTGGAAGATCATGTCCGGCGGCCTCGACGGCATGATGGACACCGTCTTCCCGGTCGTGCCGGGGTGGGACGTCGCCGGTGTCGTGGAGCGCGTCGGCATCGACACCCCGGAGTGGAAGGAGGGCGAGGAGGTCTACGCCTACGCCCGCAAGGACTATGTCCACGGCGGCACCTTCGCCGAGTTCGTGACCGTGCCCGTGCGGGCGCTCGCCCACCGGCCGCAGTCGCTGAGCTGGGAGCAGTCCGCCGGTGTTCCACTGGCGGGGCTCACCGCGCAGCAGACCCTGACCCGGCTCGGCACCGGAAAGGGCGACACCGTCCTGGTGCACGGCGCGGCGGGCGGCGTCGGCACGTTCGGCGTACAGATCGCGCGCGCCCTGGGCGCCCGGGTCATCGGCACGGCGTCGGAGCGCAACCACGAGCGGCTGCGAGAACTGGGCGCCGAGCCCGTGACCTACGGCGACGGCGCCGCCGAGCGCATCCGGGCGCTGGCCCCCGAGGGTGTGGACGTCGTCGTCGACTACGTCGGCGGCGTGCTCGACACCACCCGGGCCGTCCTGCGCGACGGCGGCCGCCACGCCTCGATCGCCGACCCCTCGGTCATGGAGGCGGGCGGCCAGTGGATGTGGGTACGCCCCGACGGGCCCGGCCTCGACACGCTCGCCGGCCTGGCGGACGCGGGGCAGCTCAAGGTTCCGGTCGCCGAGACGTTCCCCCTGGAGCGCCTGGCGGACGCCTTCGAACTCAGCCAGACGGGCCACGCCCACGGCAAGATCGTGATCCGGGTCGGCGAAGAAGCGGCATGACCTCCGCCGCCCGGGGCCCGAACCGGTGACGTGTCGGTGAACGCGGGGGTAAATCTGGACGCGCGGCCACCCGGATGCGCGTTCGGGTCGGGCCGGATGCCTAGCATGAGCGGCGTCGTCCTCCCACCGACACGAACGGAGCGCCGTGATGATCGACCCCGGGCCGGGGCCGGAGCGGGCGCCGGCCGCTCCCGATGAGGGGTCAGGCCGGCCGGCCCGCCGGATCTGGCCGGCCGGTGTGCGGCGCCCGGCCGCCGTCGTAGCCGCGGTGGCCATCGTGGTGGGCGGGGGCGCCTGGGCCCTCGGCACCTTCGACGGGGACGGCGGCCGCCCGGACGCGAAGAGCGCGGCCGCCCAGGGCCCGACACCCGTCGAGGTGTCGCTCGCCTCCTGCGGCAAGGGGTGGAACGGCGCGACGGCGGGCCCCCAGGTCTTCGCCCTGCGCAACACCTCCACGACGGCCGCCGAGGTAGACCTCACCGATCCCGCGACCGGTGCGATCTACGGCGAGGTCGAAGGTCTCGCCCCCGGCACCACCCGCGAAATGCGGGTGGTTCTCGGCGGCGGCTCCTACGCCTTCAAGTGCCTGCCGGACGACGCCGACGCGGTCACGGGACCGACCGTGAAGGTCGCGGGCGCCCCCACCGGCGGCGGTCCCGCCGCGGTCCCGCTGACCCAGCACGACCTCATTCCGGTGGCCCTCGCCTACCAGCAGTGGATCACGGCGAGGACCGGCGAACTCACCGACCGTACCGATGAGTTGAAGCGTTCCGTGGACGACGGGGACCTCGAAGCGGCGCGGTCCGCCTGGCTGCCCGCGCACCTGGTGTACGAGCGGATGGGCGCCGCCTACGACGCGTTCGGCGACACTGACGGCGCCATCGACGGCGCGGGCCCCGCCCCTGCGGACGCTGCTTCCGCCAAGGACTTCGCGGGCTTCCACCGCGTCGAGTACGGCCTGTGGCACGGCGAGTCGGCGGCATCCCTGCGCGGCCCCGCCGATCGGCTCGCCCAGGCGGTCCACGCGCTGCGTGACAGCTGGCCCCAGGTGCGGCTCGATCCGTCCCAACTGGGCCTGCGCGCCCACGAGATCCTGGAAGTCACCGCCCAGTCGGAGCTGACCGGCCGCACCGACTACGGCAGCGGCAGCAGCCTGGCCACCGCCCGCGCCAACCTCGACGGGACCCGCGAACTGCTCACCCTGCTCCGCCCCTTGCTCGCCAGTCGCTACCCGGACCTGCCGCGCCTCGACGCCTGGCTCGACCGCACGCAGCGCACCCTGGACGGCTTCGGGAGCGACGGGAAGTGGACACCGCTCGACCGTCTCGGCCACCAGGACAGGCAGCGGCTCAACAGCGACATCGGGCAGGCGGTGGAACTCCTCGCCCCCGTGGCGACGATCTGCGACCCGCGGAGGACGGCATGAGCGAGGTACGACGACGGGGCCTCCTGCGGGGTGCGGCCGCGGGGGTGGGAACCGCCGTGGCGGGGGCCGCTCTGTCCGGCGCGATTCCCCGCCCGGCCCGCGCGGAAGCGGCGGACCGGGCCGCCGCACGCCCGGACTTCCACGGCACGCACCAGGCGGGAATCCTCCAACCGTCGCAGCGCGCAACGGCGTTGGTGTCCTTCGACGTGACGGCGGCCGACCGCAGGGAGCTCACCGAGCTGTTGCGTGCGCTCACCGACCGGGCACGCTTCCTGGCCACCGGAGGCTCACCCGTACCGGTGGGCATCACCGCGCCGCCCAGCGACTCGGGGGTGCTCGGCCCTCAGGGACCCACCGGAGGGGTGAGCGTCACGACGGGTGTCGGTGCCTCCCTCTTCGACGACCGGTTCGGGCTGAAGAGCCGCAGGCCGGCCCGGCTCACCGCGATGCCTGCCTTCCCCGACGACGACCTCGACACGGCCTGGTGCCACGGCGATCTGAGTCTGCAACTGTGCGCCGACAGCCCGGACATCGTCCTGCACGCCCTGCGCGACATCGCCCGGCACACCCGCGGCGGGATGCAGGTGCGCTGGCGCATGGACGGCTTCACCAGCCCGCCGCGGCCGAGCGGCACACCCCGTAACCACATGGGGTTCAAGGACGGCACCGCCAATCCGGACACCGCCGACAGCGCCGCGATGGACCGGCTGGTGTGGGTGGGCGCGGGAGGAGCGGAACCGGCGTGGACCGCCGGCGGCAGCTACCAGGTCGTGCGGCTCATCCGCATGATGGTGGAGTTCTGGGACCGGGTCTCGCTCAGTGAGCAGGAGCGGATGTTCGGACGCAGCCGCTCCACCGGAGCGCCGCTCGACGGCTCCGCGGAGTTCGACGTACCGAACTTCGCCGAGGACCCCAAGGGGGACGTGATCCCGCTGGACAGCCACATCCGGCTCGCCAATCCGCGCTCCGGGCAGGTGAGCGAGAACCAGCGGATCCTGCGGCGCGGCTACAACTACGACCGCGGCATGGACGCCAACGGCGACCTCGACATGGGGCTGATCTTCTGCTGCTACCAGCAGGACCCGGCCCGGCAGTTCGAGACCGTACAGAAGCGGCTCAAGGGCGAGCCGCTGGTGGACTACATCAAACCGTTCGGCGGGGGTTACTTCTTCGCCCTGCCGGGAGTGCGGGACCGGACGGACTGGTTCGGCCGGGCCCTGCTCGCGTGAAGAGGCAGGACCGGCCGCCCATCGCCAACAGAGGGTCAAGTTTTGGCCTGAAATTCCTGACGGGCTGTTCACCGGCAGGACACGGTGGCGCCGTGCCGGTGTAGTGGTCCGCGCGAAGTATCACGTCCCGTCAACGACATCACGACGGCGGCCGGTCTCCGGACGCCATGGAGGCACGCGGAGCATGGGCAGCAAAGGCAGCGCGGTGGGCCCGGGGCGCCGGGCCAGACGGTGGGGGGCGTTCGCGGGAGCCGCGGCGCTCGGCCTGCTGAGCGGTACGGTCCCGGCCGCGGCGGACTCGGCCGGCCACGGCCACGGCGGCGACCGGACGGCCACCCCGGTCAAGCACCTGGTGGTGCTCTTCCAGGAGAACGTGTCCTTCGACCACTACTTCGGCTCCTACCCGGTGGCGGCCAACACCGACGGCACGGAGTTCACGGCGGACAAGCACACGCCGAAGGACATCGACACCCTGCGCAACGCCGGGCTCCTGAAGAAGAACCCGAACCAGTACCTCCCCAAGCGGCTCACCCCCGCGCAGGCCCTGACCTGCGACCAGAACCACGGTTACGGGCCCGAGCAGTACGCCGCCAACGGCGGCAGGGCCGACCAGTACGTGCAGAACACCGACTCCGGCAAGTGCTCCGGCAACCTGTTCGGCGAGCCCGGCCTGGTCATGGACTACTACGACGGCAACACCGTCACCGCCCTGTGGAACTACGCCCAGCACTACTCGCTCGGCGACAACTCCTTCAGCACCACCTACGGACCTTCCACGCCCGGCGCGCTCAACCTCGTCTCCGCGCAGACCCACGGCGTCATCTCCACCGACCCCGCATCGGGCAGCGAACACCCCCAGCAGACCGCGACGCCCGACCCGTACACCGTGGTCTCGCCCGACGCCAAGGGCGTCGGCACCCTGGTCAACGACCCGGACCCGGCGTTCGACGACTGCTCGGACAAGGACCACACCAGCAAGAACGCGCTGGCCGTGATGCAGGGCCGCAACATCGGTGACCTGCTCAACCGGCAGAAGGTGACCTGGGGCTGGTTCCAGGGCGGCTTCCGGCCCAGCACCGCCTGGGACGGCAAGCAGGGCGACTACGCGAAGTGCTCGGGCACCACCCACGCCAACGTGGGCGGCGCCGCGGCCGTCGACTACAGCCCGCACCACTCGCCGTTCCAGTACTACGCCTCGACGTCCAACCCGCACCACCTGCCGCCCAGGAACACCGCCGAGATCGGCCACAACGGGCAGGCCAACCACAACTACGACCTCACCGACTTCGACGCCGCGCTCAACACGGGCAACCTGCCGGCGGTGAGCTTCCTGAAGGCCCCGGAGTTCCAGGACGGCCACGCCGCCTACTCCGACCCGCTGGACGAGCAGCACTACCTCGTCGAGCAGATCAACAAGATCCAGCAGTCGCCCCAGTGGAAGGACACCGCCATCGTCGTCGCCTACGACGACTCCGACGGCTGGTACGACCACGCCTACGCCAAGCCGCAGAACGGCTCCAAGGACACCAAGCCGGGCTCCGACGGCAAGGCCCCCGACAGCCCCGCCTGCCAGGCCGGTCCCGCCGCCGCCGGCGGCTACTCCGACCGCTGCGGCCCCGGTACGCGCCAGCCGCTGCTCGTCATCTCCCCGTACAGCAAGGTCAATTCGGTCGACCACACCCGGACCGAGCAGGCCTCCATCACCCGCTTCATCGAGGACAACTGGGGCACCGGACGGATCGGTGACGCCTCCTTCGACGCCCGGGCCAAGCCGCTGACGTCGGCCTTCGACTTCAAGCACCCCAACGGCAAGCAGGTGCTGCTCAACGCGGACGGCTCGGTCAAGTCCGTCAAGGCCATCCCCAAGCACCCCGCGCCGCCGGCCCCCGGTACCGGCGCGGCCTCCACCACCGGCGGGTCCGGCAACAGCCCGACGACCCAGATGGCCGGTGAGAGCCTGGCCGAGACCGGCTCGTCCTCGGCGCTCCTGCCGGCCGGCCTGACCGCCGCGGCGCTCGCCGTGGGCGGAGCGGGCATCGCCCTCACCGTGCACCGCCGCAGGAACCGCACCACCACCGCCCCGTAACACCCGTAACACCGCTGGACACAGGGCCGCCGACGCGTTGTCGGCGGCCTCGCGCGTTGGTCACCGGAAAGCCGCCGGCACGACACGCCGACGCGGGAGTCGACCTGCTCCAACGCGGGCAAGCACAAGGCAGGAAGAGGTGGTTCCGGCCCGCTCACGGAAGGTGTCTGATGGGGATCTACGGGCAGGACTGGGCTTCGTACCAGTCATCGACACCGAATACGAGCGGCCTGTCCTTCGCCTTCGTGAAGGTCACCGAAGGACTCTCGTACATCAATCCGCGCTGGGTCGCCCAGCGCGACCACGCCAAGGCCAACGGGCTCGTGTGGGGCGGCTACCACTACCCGAACATGGGCAACAGCCCCCAGGCCGAAGCCGACTACTTCATCGCCCAGGTCGACTGGCAGCCCGGCGACGTCGTCATCCTCGACTGGGAGGGGTACGACCCCGCCAACTCGGGCGTCCCCAAAGCCACCCAACGCGCCTACAAGGACGCCTGGTTGCGGCACACCAAGAGCCGCCTGCCGCACCACCCGGTCGGCATGTACGCCAACCTCGACTACTGGCGCAACGTCGACCAGGACGGCTACTACGCCGACTTCCTGTGGATCGCCACCGCCGGCCGCGCCGCCGGCGACCCCGGCATCCGGGCCACCTGGATGTTCCACCAGTACGGCGAGTCCGGCGACCTCGACCGCGACTACTGCCCCCTGGCCGGCACGGCCGAACTGCGCGCCTGGACGCTCTCGTTCCAGCCCCAACCGCCCGAGGAGACCGACATGCCCCAATGGATCACCGGCCACGTCGACCCGGGCGGCCAGCCCACCGTCGTCCTGCTGCCGCACGGCACCGCGTGGGACGCCTACAACCGCAGGCTCCACCTCGGCATGGACCAGATCACCGACGCCCCGGCGACCGGTTCGGTCCGCGTCGCCATCCACGACGGCCACATGTGGCGCGACATCGAGGACGTACGGCTCGCGTCCGCGAACGGCTCCGTCGACGTGAACCTCACCCGCGACGACGTGAAGCTGAGCCTGCGGACCGACACGGCGGGCGTCAGCTTCGCCGTCGAAACCTGGTAGGACTCGATCCGCTTCCTCGCTGACCTTTGACGCGGGCCATGACACGCTGGGCACTCGGGTGTCGTCGAGTCATACAAGGAGGCGGGTGCGCGTGCGGCCGACACAGCCGGGGGAGGAGACCCCCGCGGTCCTGACGGTCCTGGGCGAGGAGCGCAGGCTACGCAAAGAGCTCGGGTTCTGGAGCCTGACCGCGATCGGGTTCTCCAACATCCTCGGCTCCGGCTGGCTGTTCGCCGCCATGTTCGCCGCGCAGACCGCGGGTCCCGCCGTGCTGCTCTCCTGGGTCGGGGCCGGCGTGCTGTGCGCCCTGGTGGCCCTGGTCATGGTGGAGCTCGGCGCCACCCGCCCGGAAGGCGGCGGCACCGTGCGCTGGCCGCTGTACGCCAGCGGGCGCCTGGTGGGCACCGTCATCGGCTGGTCCGTGCTGCTCTCCGTCGGCGGCACCGCGGCCGAGATCAGCGCGATCATGCAGTACGCGGCGCACTACCTGCCCGGGCTCTACGGCAACGGCCGCCTCACCGGCTCAGGACTGGCCGTCGCCACCGGCCTGAGCGTGCTCCTCACCGCGCTCAACTGGTTCGCCGTGCGCGCCTTCGCGCGTCTCAACAACCTGGTCTCCCTGTTCAAGGTCGTCATCCCCGTCCTCACCGTGGTCGCCCTGTTCCTCTCCGGCACCCACTCCGGACGCCTCACCGACCACGGCGGGTTCGCGCCGTACGGCTACGCCGCCTGTCTGACCGCGCTCGCCGGCGGCGGAATCGTCTACTCCGTCAACGGGTTCCAGGCGCCCCTCGACTTCTCCGGTGAGGCCCGCAACCCGCGCCGCACCGTGCCGCTCGCCGTCCTGACCGGCATCGGCCTCGCCGTCCTGGTCTATCTCGGCCTCCAACTGGCCTTCCTCTTCACCGTCCCCGACTCCCTCCTCGGCCACGGATGGCACGGCATCAACTTCGACTCGCCCTTCGGCCAGCTCGCCCTCGTGCTCAACCTGCACTGGCTCGCCACCCTGCTCTACGCGGACGCGGTGGTCTCACCCGGCGGCTCGGCCTACGTCGGCGTCGCCATCGACGCCCGGCACACCTACGCCCTGGCCAAGAACGGCCTGCTGCCGCGGTTCTTCATGCGCATCGACCCCCGCTCCGGCATGGCACGCCGGGCGCTCCTGCTCAACCTCGTCGTGATCATCCTGTTCATGCTGCCGTTCGGCGGCTGGCAGGACATCGTCAGCGTGATGGGCGACATGTACCTGCTGGTGTACGCCGCCTCCGCGGTCGCCGTCGCCGCGTTCCGGGCCCACGCCAAGGAGCGCGGACTCCCGCCGGCCGACGGACAGGTGCCCGGGGTGCACTGGATCGCGCCCATCAGCTTCGTCGTGGCGAGCGAGTTCGTTTACTGGTCGGGCTGGCACCATCTGCGGCTCGCCCTGCCCCTGGTCCTCGCGGGCGTGCCGCTCTTCCTGATGCTGCGCCGCGACGCCGAAGGGCGTTCACCGCGCGAGGAGCTGCGCAACGGCGCCTGGCTCGTCTTCCACCTGGCCGCCCTCACCCTGCTGTCCTGGCTCGGCACCTTCGGCGGGTCGGGGGACCTTCCGGCGCCGTACGACTCCGTGGTGGTGGGCGCCGTCGCGCTCGCCGTGTTCGCCTGGGCGGTCCGCTCGGGAAGGGCACACCTGCGCACGGCCCCGGTCACCGCCCTGCCCGCCGAATGAGGCCGGCCCACCGCTCCAACCAGCCCCCGCACCACCGGAGTTGAAGCAACCGGTTACCTGGGGCTCCACCTAAATCCCCGCAACTGCCCCACCTGTGCGGATCCGGCCGACGGATGTGTGGGAACACCCGTCGCAACGCGTCCCCGAGGTGTTACCTTCCGTGTCAATCGATGCGGAAGGTGCGCCCTGTGCGCGTCGGTTCCGGGGGGCGGTGAGCGCGGGTGGGGGATCTTCACGCGGCAGGGGGAGCGGACGCTTTCCTGCGGCACATGTTGTGGCGGTATCCGGGGCAGCGGCAGCCGATCGTCGCGCTGCTCGGACCCCGGCAGTCGGGCAAGAGCGATCTGCTGAAGGCCGTGTCACGAGCCTGCGGTTCGACGGTGGTCCACGCGGCGCTCGACTTCGACGAGAAGCCCGTCGACCCGGTCTCGGCGGCCGCGCTCGCCGCCTTCCAGATGATGCGCGGCTGGGACAACCTGCGCCAGGCCCCGGTCTTCCACCGCTTCGGCCTCGGGCTGCTCGCCCTCAACGAGAACCTGGACCCCGACCGCGGCCGCGCCGCCGACCAGATACGCGAACTCATCAAGCAGTACACCGGCAACACCCGCGGTGGCAGAGCCGCCCGGCAGCTGGAACTCGCCACGGCCGCCACCCTGGACGTCGCCCAGGGCGCGCTGAGCCCGCTCGTATCGGGGCCCGCGCGCGAAGTGGTCACCGCGGTCCGCGACCGGGCCAAGCCCGTCATCGGATCACTGCTGCAGAGCGCCGCGCGCTGGGGCGTACGGGATGCGCTGCGCTGGCACAACGCCCTTCCCGAAGCCGAGTCCGCGCACTCCATCGACGCGCTGATCAGGCTGAGCTCCGCCTCCAGGTCCGCCGCGGTCGGCCCGCTGATGGCGGCCTTCCTCGCCGACGCCAAGGACCAGGCCGAGCGCCATCCCGCGCTGCGCTCCGCGTGCTCGTGCGTGCTGCCCGCCCGGGGTGCCCGCCGCGACCGGCACGACCACGCCTGGGTGCTCCTCACCGACGGCGCGCAGACCCCGGCCGGGCGCCGCTTCCTGACGGAACTCGCGAGCGCCAGGTCCCGCAACCAGCAGACCGACCTGGACGGTTCGGGCGCCGCCGACCCGCTCCTCGTCCTGTCCGCGTGCGAGCAGTGGCAGTCCGAATGGACCTCCTGGTGGTGCGAGCCCTGGCGCCCCACGCCGCTGACCGCGACCCCCCAGCGCCGTGTGCCGCTGCTCTCCCGAGCGACCCGCTCCCTGTGGGCGCGGGACGACGACGCCGCCGTCGGCGTGGAGCACGGGCCCGCGGCCGCCTGGTGGTACCCGGTCTGGCTCGACCCGATGACCGAGGACCAGATCGGCTACGCGATGGACCGCTCCGACCCATCGCCCGCCCGGCCCCTGCACGCATCCGTCGTGCACCGGCTCACCGGGGGCCACAGCGGCGCGGTCTCCGCCGTCCTCGATGAATCCTTCGGCGCCCAGCCGGCCCCCCGCGGCGCGGGGCCGGCGCTCTCGCTGCTCGCCCCGGCCGACGAGGACGGCACCCCCCTGTGGGTGCACGCCCTGGAGAGCTGTCTGCCCGAAGGGCTTCCCGTACCCGGGGCCGCATGGGGCACCGCGCCCGCGGTCGTGCTCGCTGCGGCCTACCTCGCCGATGTGCGCACCGCCCACGACCCACGGCTCCCCGCCCTCTCCACGGAGCTCCCACGCAGCCTCGAACTCCTGCGCCGCCACCTGTGGGTGAGCACCTTCACCCACCGCCCCTCGCGCATCCGGCGGATCGGCTGGGGCGACGACGCCGACGGTCCCGCCACCCTGCATCCCTGGCTGGCCCGTTCCGTCCTGACCGCGCTGAACGCCGCGCGGCCGGTCCGGACGGACGAGGCGAACCCCTGGCACGAGGTGTTCGCGGGCCAGGAACTCGCACTGGCCGCGCTGCCCGTCCCCGGCGGCGACGCGGGGGCCGTCGAACGGCGGCTCTTCCACGATCTGGCGCTCGGCCGCTTCACCCCGGTCGCCGCGGCCCTGGCCGACCGCTTCGACGAGGACCACCGCGCCTGGATCCGCCTGCTCGACTACCTCGCCTCCGCACCCTGCCGGCTGCTGTACAAGCGCTCGCCCCAGGAGGCCTACACCCTGCTGCTCGACGGCGTCGAGGACGGCGGCCAGACGGTCCTCGCGGTGGCGACCGCGAAGCTGCTCGCCCTGCTGTGGCTCTACAACGACCCGCTGACCGAGCACACCCGGCGCTGGGACGGCGAGATACAGGAATGCTTCACCCGCCTCGCGCACAACTCCCGCCTGCTGGACGTCAGTCCGCTCCAGCAGGCGGCGGCCGCCTTCGCATAGGGGGGATGTGGCACCGCCGCGTCCGCCGACCGCACCGCAAGGAGTCTCCATGCCACCCGCTGTAGGCAACCCCCGTTTCGGCCGGCTGCGCCGTCACCGGACCCTGTCGGTCCTCGCGGCGCTCGTGATCCTCGCCGGTGTCGTGTCCGGTGGCCGCTGGACCTACGGCCGGCTCTTCCCGCCGTCGCTGACCTGCGGCACCGGCATGACCGCGACGGGCACACCGCTCGCCTGCGCCGGGGTGAACATCGACAGCACGCCGTTCACCGACCACGAACCCGACCGCATGCGGGAGTTGGAGAAGGCGGTCAAGTCGGCCAACGACCAGGTGAAGGGCGACTACACCAGCGTCGTCCTGATGCTCGACCTCTCGCCCGTCTCCGACGTGGACACCCTCACCTACGGCTCGCTCTACCCCAACATCGAAGGGGCCCTCGCGGCGGTCTGGCGGGCCAACAACACCGCCGCCTACGGCAGTACGCCCGCCGTCAAGCTGTACCTCGCCAACATGGGGAGCCAGTACGGTGATTGGGCGGTGACCGTCGACAAGCTGAAGCAGAAGGTGAACACCGAGCACATCTCCGCGGTCATCGGCCTTGGCCAGAGCACCGATCAGACCCGGCACGCCGCGGCGGCCATCTCCGCGCAGCTGCACATACCCGTCGTCGGCTCCACGGTGACGGGCGACTCGATGAACATCGACCCCGCCGACCCCACCGGCAAGAAGCAGATCGCCGATCTCTTCCGCGTCTCACCGACCAACTCCGACTCGGTGGTCGCCGCGACCCAGTACGTCTCCGGCCTCAAGCCTGCGGTGACCTCGCTCGCCGTGGTCGCCGACAGCGTCACCGGCGACGACTACACGCAGACGCTGGCCGCGGCGGCCAAGACCCGTTTCAAGGCACCGAACCGGACTGTGACCGTGCTCCCGTACACCTCACCCAGCGACCTCCCGGCGGGCTCGGGCCGCCAGGACTATCTGGTGCAGCAGTTCAACCTCATGCACGCCAACCTGTGCCAGGCCGCGCCCTCGGTGGTCTATTTCGCCGGGCGCGGCCACGATCTCGCCGCGTTCGTCGAGAACTGGGTGCAGGGCGCGCCCTGTGGCATCGCCCAGCTGCACATCCTCGCCGGCGACGACGCATCGGAGAGCATCCACGACAAGGGCGTACTCGACGGCATCGCGTCGGGCCGGGTCACCGTCGCGTACACCGCGCTCGCCAGCCCCGACGAATGGGGCACGCAATGCCCCGGCTCCGACGCCAAGCACAACTACGACCAGTTCTGGGCCGCCTTCACCGGCCGGCCCGACCCCTGCACCGGCCAGACCCTGACCGCGGACAAGGACGTGCCGATGCTCTCCTTCGACCCCACGGACCTGGCCAGCGGCCAGGCGATGCTCACCCACGACGCGGCCGTGGCGGCGATCAGCGCGGGCCGGCGCGACGCCGTCGGACTGCGCAACCCGGGCCTGCAGACCGGCATCCTGCACCAGTTCTACTGCGCGCAGATGCTGCCGGGGGCCAGCGGATGGCTCTCGTTCGGCAGCGACGGCACTCCGGCGGGCAAGCCCGCCCCTGTGGTGCAGCTCGGCTCGGACGGCACGACCAGGACGATCGCCCTGACCTGGCCGCCCGACGGCACGCCCAACCTCAGCCTCCCGCAGCGCGGCGGCAAGGGTGCGCCGGGCTGTCCGAACGGCGGCTGAACCCCTCGCCCGAGCCGTTCTCCTCGGACAGATGCGCCCACGGCCGCATGTTCCGCCGTGGGCACGGTACCCGCAGAGGGAGGAGGCGGCCGGACGGCCGCCGGAGCATTCCCGGAGGAGGTGGCTTCGTATGACCGAGCCGATGGCCCAGACCGTGCGCAAACCCGGCACGGACGAGTTCCGCACGTCCGCGGACAGCACGACCCTGGAGCCCGCGCGGAGCGGACCGGGCGGGGCGCCCGCGACCCGCGGCCGTACCACCATCGCCGGCGGCGTCGTGGAGAAGATCGCCGCGCTGGCCGCCCGCGAGGTGCCGGGCGTCAACGCCATGGGCAGCGGCCTCGCCCGTACGCTCGGCGCGATCCGGCCGGGCCGCGCGTCCGTCACCCGCGGAGTGAAGGTCGAGGTCGGTGAGCGGCAGACCGCCATCGACCTGGAGATCGTCGTCGAGTACGGGGTGAGCATCACCGAGATCGCCGCCGAGATCCGGCTCAACGTCATCGCGGCGGTCGAGCGCATGACGGAACTGGAGGTCGTCGAGGTCAACATCGCCGTCAGCGACGTGCACCTGCCGGACGAGAGCGAGCCGCACCTCCCCGAGAGCCGGCTTCAGTAGCATCGCCGCCACCGTGCCAAGGAAGGCGGCTCGATGAGCACCGAAATGACCGTGACCCTGATCCTCGTGGGTGTCGCACTCCTGGCGGCCGCCGTGGTGGCGGCCGTCCTGACGGTACGGCTGGTCCGTGCCCGCAAGGTCCTGCGGGACGCCGGGATCCCCCTGACGCACAAGGCCGCCTTCTGGGGCGCCCTCGCCTACGTCATCAGCCCGGTCGACCTCCTGCCCGACCCGGTGTACCTGGACGACATCGGCGTCCTGCTGCTCGCGCTGCGCGTCCTGCACACGGCGGCGGCCGCTCCGCGAGGCGCGCGGGAACTCAGTGGCGAGTGGGCAGAGCGGCCCGCAGGGCGGATGAAGTGATCAGGGCCTCGGCGCAGCCGTCGCGCAGGACGACCGCGGTGGAGTGGGTGTGCCCGGCCAGCCGGCCGACGGCGTCCTCGGCCGGCTCGCCGTAGCCGAAGGCGAGGAGCGGCGGTTCGAGATGGTCCGCGAGCGGATCCGACGGCGCCGCCGTGCCGTCGTGGAGCGCCGATTCGAGGGCGGCCAGGGTCACCGATCCGGTGAGTTCGGGGGCCATGGGGCGCCGGTCGGAGCTCGTGGGGCACGGCCCGGCCGGCAGGACGGCGTCCGCGCCGGCGCCCGCCCTGGCGCGGAGCGCCGCGAGCGCTTCGCCGACGGTGGTACGTGTGGTGAGGTAGGGCAGCGGCGATGTGCGGCTGTCCTCGGTGACGGCGTCGGCGACCCGGGCGCCGCTCGCGTCGCCGTCGAGGAACCCGAGACCGAGCATCCACGCGTCGTTGAAGTACTTCGACAGATACTGCCGTCCGGAGTCGGGCAGGACCACGACCACGACGGCGTCCGCCCCGGCGCCGGCCGCCACCTGATGGGCCGCGGCGAGCGCCGTACCGGAGGATCCGCCCACCAACAGGCCCTGTGTACGGGCGAGTTGGCGCAAGGTGTCGAGGGCTTGCCGGTCGGCCACGGGCACGACGCGGTCGACGACGTCGCGTTGGTAGGACGTGGGCCAGACGTCCTGAGCGGTGTCGGGGTGCACGAAGTGCCCGGCCGCCTCGATGAAGTAGGGCCGGCCGTCGCCGCCCGCGTAGACGGAGGACGCCGGGTCCGCGCCGATCACCTGGACCGCTGAGCCGCTGACCTCCTTGAGGTAGCGTCCGGCGCCGCTGATCGTGCCACCGGTCCCGATGCAGGACACCAGATGGGTCACACGACCGTGGGTCTGGCGCCAGATCTCCGGACCGGTGGTGAGGTAGTGCGCTTCGGGGTTGGCGGGGTTGTCGTACTGATTGGCCAGCCACCCGCCCGGCGTCGTCTCGGCGAGGTGGGCCGCGAACCGCATCGGATGGTCGGGGTGTTCGCGCGGCCGGTTGCTCGGTTTGACCACGACCTCGGCACCGAAGGCCCGCAGGGTGTCCACCTTCTCCCTGCTGACGCGGTCCGACACCACCAGCACCGTGCGGTACCCCTTCTCGGCCGCCACCAGCGCGAGCCCGACGCCGGTGTTGCCGGAGGTCGCCTCGACGACGGTCCCGCCGGGCCCGAGCAGCCCGTCCTTCTCGGCCTGCTCGATCATGCGCCGGCCGATCCGGTCCTTGGCGCTGCCGCCGACGCTCAGATACTCCAGCTTCGCGTAGACGGCGGCGGCCCCGGCGGAGCGGATCCGGACCAGCGGGGTGCCGCCGATGAGGTCGAGCGCAGACTCGTATACGTCCATCACGGCACCATAGCCAAGGGCCACGCGGCGCGAGGGCCACTCCGCGAGGCCGGCCCCGCGCGGACCGTGTCCCAGAAACAGCAACGATATTTGCCGTCCGCCGCGGGCGGGGCGCAGGCTCCTGTGCATGAGCGCACACAACGACACCGCGGACGACTCGGCGCACGGCGACGGGCAGGGGCAGGCACAGGGCGAGGGGCACGGTCATGGCGGCGGTCACGGCCACGGTCATGGCGACGGTCACGGGCATGGTGACGGTCACGGGCACGGCGAGGGTCGCGGTCACCACCACGGTGACCTCGACTGGGAGGCCATGGCGGCACACCTGGAGACCAGTGGTGAACTCCAGCTGCCGGTCCTGCGACAGACGGCCGCCCGTCTGGGGCAGCTCTTCGCCCCGGGACACAAGGCCCGCCGCGTCCTCGACATCGGGAGCGGCCCGGGCGTGATGACCGGCGTACTGGCGGAGGCCTTCACGGACGCCGACGTGGTCGCCGTGGACGGCGCACCCGCGCTGCTCGACTACACCCTGGCTCGCGCCGAGAAGCTCGGTTTGGGCGCGCGGGTCTCGGTCCGGCACGCGGAACTGCCCGACGGCCTCGACGGCGACGAGCAGGGGGAGGGCAGCCTCGGCCCGGCCGATCTCGTCTGGAGCAGCAAGGCCGTGCACCATCTCGGCGACCAGCAGGGCGCGTTGGACGCACTGGCCCGTGTGCTCGGCCCGGGCGGCGTACTCGCCGTGGCCGAGGGAGGCCTGCCGATGCGCTGGCTGCCGCGCGACATCGGCATCGGGAGGCCGGGGCTCCAGGCGCGGCTCGACGCCCTCCAGGAGGACTGGTTCGAGGTCATGCGCACCGAGCTGCCGGGCAGCGCCGCCGTGGTCGAGGACTGGCCCGCGATGCTGCGCCGCGCCGGGCTGACCCGAACCGGCAGCTTCACCCTCCTCCTCGACCTGCCGGCGCCCCTCGACGAACCCGCCCGCACGTTCCTGCACACCCAGCTGACGCGGCTGCGCGAGATGATGGCCGAGTCCCTGGGCGCGGAGGACCGCGCGACCATCGACGTCCTGCTCGACCCCGAGGCGCCGGAGGGGATCATGCGCAGGCCCGATGCCTTCCTGCTCACCGCCACCACCGTGCACACGGGCATCCGTCCGGCCTGACCGGCCCGGACATGCGGCCGTCGCACGCGGCGCAGGGCGCCCATCGGGGTGCGGCGCCCGACGACCGGAAGGTCCTAGGCGCGTGCGGGGTCGCGCAGGGTGGGAGCCGTGCGCTCCCAGGGGTGGAGGTGCTCCAACTCCGCTGCCAGATCGAGGAGTTGATGCTCCGAGCCGGGCCGGCCCACCAGCTGGACCGAGCCGGGAAGGCCTGTCGGCAGCGAGCCGAAGGGCATGGCGAGGGCGGGCCGGCCGGAGAGGTTCCACGGCGGCGTCATCGGCGAGCAGGCCGTGTTCATCAGTACGTTGGCCAGCCAGCCGCGCTCGTGCCAGGCGCCGGCGGCCGCCCCACGGCGGGCGAGCGCCGGGGTCAGGAGCACGTCGTACGTGTCGAAGAAGGGTTCAAGCCGCCGGTTCAGTGCCGCGCTGTGATCCGACCGCAGCATGCCGAGCCGTCCGGCCAGCCGTCCGACCGCCGCGTGACGCCGGGTGCGGGGCGCGAGCAGCCGCGCATCGAGACCCTCGGCGTCCTGTGCGGTGCCGCCTGCCCAGTGGGCCAGGACGACCGCGCCGAACGAGAGCGGGTAGGGAGGGTGGGCGAGGGCGACGTGGTGACCGGCCCGGGAGAGCGCCCTGGCCGCCTCACGCGCGAGCGCCGCGTACGCGGTGCCGACGCGTACGCCCGTGATGGGGGCGCGGGTCGAGAACGCGATCCTGAGACGGGGGCCGGGCGCTGTCCCGGAACCCCGCCCGGCGTCCGCGGTGCCGGCGCCGCGCGGCGAGCCCGGTGCGGCCGGGCTCTCGGCCACCGCGTCCCGCGCCGTCTCGCCCGCGAGTACCGCGAACATCAGCCGCGCGTCCGCCGTCGTCGTCGCGAGCGGGCCGTTCTCCGACATCCCGTACCAGCCGCCGCCGAGGTCGCGCGGGACCCGCCCGGTGCCCGGCTTGAGGCCGATCAGACCGCAGTGCGCGGCAGGTATGCGCAGCGACCCCATGCCGTCGTTGCCGATCGCGAGCGGCACGAAGCCCGCCGCCACCGCCGCGGCGCTCCCGCCGGACGAGCCGCCCGCGGTACGGGCCGGGTCCCACGGGTTGCGCGCTGTGCCGTGTACGCCGTCGGTGGTGCCGAAGACGCACAGCTCCGGTACGTGCGTGAGCCCCACCACCACCGCGCCCGCCGCGCGCAGCCGGGCCACCAGGACATGGTCCTCGGCGGCCGGCGCGGCGGAGGTGGCCGCGGAACCATTGCGGGTGCTCTCGCCGCGCACCGCCAGATTGTCCTTGACCGCCACGGGCACCCCCGCGAGCGGCAGCTCCGCGAGGTCGTCCCGCGCGCCGACCGCGTCGGCCTCGTCGAGGGCCGCGGCGGCGCGCACCACCCGGAACGCGCCGATGCGGCCGTCCCGAGCGGCGATGCCGGCCAGGTGGTCACCGACCACCTCCCGCGGCGTGACCTCCTTGCGGCGCACCGCATCGGATATCTCGACGGCGGTCCGGCCTGCCCATGCGGTCACGGTGGCTCCTCGTAGGTGATCGGCGCGAAGTTGATCGTCGCGAAGGCCGAGGAGGCCACTGTGGAGGGCGGGTACGGGCTCTGTCGATACCCCGTCTGCGGCCCGGCCCCGCCGCGCAACGGCCGGTTGTGGCCTGCGGCGGGGCGGTTGTTTGACCCGGGGGCGGCCCGGGGGATTGGATCGCGCCGGTCGGTGCGGGGTGATCCCGCACCAGGGAAGAAGGGTGTGCGGTGTGGGCGGACGGCCGCTGGGGCGGGAGTTCGGGTGGCTGTGGGCCGCGTACGGGGTCAGCACGATCGGCACGATGCTGGCGTTCGACGCGTTCCCGATGATCGCGATCGTGGTCCTGCACGCCGGTCCGGCGGCGGTGTCGGGGCTCGCCGCGGCCGGGCTCGCGATGGGGGCGGTCATCGCGGTGCCGCTCGGCCCGTGGGTGGAGTACCGGCGCAAGCGGCCCGTGATGATCGCCACCGATCTGATCCGGTTCGCGGCGGTCATCAGCGTGCCCGCCGCGTTCGCGCTCGGGCGGCTCGGCTTCGCCCAACTCGTGCTCGTGTCGGTCGTCGTCGGCGCGGCCGACATCGCGTTCCGTGCGGCGAGCGGCGCCTGCCTCAAGGCCCTCGTACCGCCCGAGCACCTGCTCACCGCGAACGGCCGGTTCGAGTCCACGGCGTGGAGCGCCACCATGCTCGGGCCGCCGCTCGGCGGTCTCGCGGTCGCCTTCTTCGGGCCGGTGACCACCGTGACGGCCGACGCGGTCAGCTATCTGCTCTCCGCGCTCGGCATCCGGGCGATCGGCCGCACGGAGGTGGCGCCGCCCACGCGCCCCGGCCCGCGGACCACGTTCCGGCGCGGTGACCTCCTCGAAGGATGGCGGCACATCCTGGGGCACCCGACGCTGCGCCCGCTGTTCTTCAACACGGTCCTGGTCAACGGCCTGATCATGGCGACGGTCCCGCTGCTCGCCTCGCTCATGCTCGGCCCTCTCGGGTTCGCGCTGTGGCAGTACGGTCTGGCGTTCGGCGCGCCCTGCATCGGCGGCCTCATCGGTGCCCGCCTCTCCCGCCGGCTCGTGGCGCGCCACGGACAGCACCGGGTCATGACGGTTACCGGGGTGCTGCGCGCCTGCTGGATACTGGGTCTCGTGCTGGTCCGGCCGGGAGTCACCGGGCTCGTGCTCGTGGCCACCGTCGAACTCGGCCTCATCACCTGCTGCGGCGTCTTCAACCCGGTGTTCTCCACGTACCGGCTCGAACAGACCGGCTCGGACCGGGTCGCCCGCACCCTGTCGGCGTGGACGGTCACGAACAAGGCGGCCACCGCGGCGATGACCGCCCTGTGGGGCGTGCTGGCCATGGTGACCGGACCGCGCGCCGCGATCGCCGTCGCCGGGGTCCTCTCGCTGGCCACACCGCTCCTGCTGCCACGGGCCGCCCGCCGGCCGGCGCGTGAGCGGGAGACGGCCACGACCGGCGCCTGACCATCGGGTCCAGGCGCCGGACCCGGCACCCGGCCGAGGGTCCCGCGCTCAGCCGTCGGCGGTGAACTCCCTCAGCTCCGCGCTGAGTTGCTCGGCGCACGTCACGTACAGGCCGTGTGCGCACCTGAGGGCTTTTGACGACCCGTCAGAAGCGGGAGAGGCTCGCAGAAAACCGAGAGGCCCGTC
Organism: Streptomyces sp. NPDC048361; assembly: GCF_040651795.1. Classification (NCBI taxonomy): domain Bacteria; kingdom Bacillati; phylum Actinomycetota; class Actinomycetes; order Kitasatosporales; family Streptomycetaceae; genus Streptomyces; species Streptomyces sp. NPDC048361. Next base: position 103,558 of record NZ_JBEZKW010000018.1, on the reverse strand, counting down.
AGAAAACCGAGAGGCCCGTCAGCGTCGTGAAGCGGTCCAGGGCCGCGACGCCCGCCACCGAGTTGCCGCGCTCGTCGAGGCCCGGGCTCCAGACGCACAGGGTGCAGCGGCCCGGGACCACGGCGATGATGCCGCCGCCCACGCCGCTCTTGCCGGGCAGGCCCACGCGGTGCGCGAAGTCGCCGGCCGCGTCGTAGGTGCCGCAGGTGAGCATCACCGCGTTGACCTGCTTGGCGCGGCTGCGGGTGAGCAGGGCGGAACCGTCGGCCCTTATGCCGTGCCGGGCCAGGAATCCGGCGGCCCGTGCCAGGTCGGCGCAGGACGCCTCCAGTGCGCACTGGCGGATGTACTGGTCGAGGAGGACGGGCACCGGGGTGGTGATGTTGCCGTAGGACGCCATGAAGTGCGCGAGGGCCGCGTTGCGGTCGCTGTGCGCGGCCTCGGACGACGCCACCTCCTCGTCGAAGCCGAGCGCGGCGTTCCCCGACTCGGCCCGTAGGAAGGTGCGCAGCATGTCGGCGGCGTTGCCGGTCAGCCGCTGGAGGCGGTCGGTGACCACGAGGGCGCCCGCGTTGATGAAGGGGTTGCGCGGGATGCCCGCCTCGTACTCCAGCTGCACCAGCGAGTTGAACGGGTTGCCCGAGGGCTCACGGCCGACGTGCTCCCACAGTTCGTCGCCCTCCAGGGCGAGGCAGAGCGCGAGGGTGAACACCTTGGTGATGGACTGCGTCGAGAAGGGGTGCTGCCAGTCGCCCACCCCGTACACGGTGCCGTCCAGCTCGGCCACGGCCATCCCGAAGCGTTCCGGGTCGGCCGACGCGAGGACGGGGATGTAGTCGGCCGGGCGGCCGCGGCCCGGGGTCGCGGCGATCTCGGTGGCGATGCGGTCCAGGACCGGCTGAAAGGACGAGGACACGCTCAACTTGCTCTACTCCGGGTTCCCGCGCTGCTGCGACGTCCACACCCTACGACAGTGGCCCGCGCAGGCGTCCGCACGCGGGACGGGGGCGCGCGGCGTCGCACGGCCACCGCGCGTCCTGCTGGGCATGGCGCTGCAGGGCGCGCGCCGGCCGGGTGCGCGCGGCAGCCGGGTGCCGTGCTGCGGCCGGTCGCCTGTCATGCCGGGGGCGGCGGGCAGCGAGCCGTTACGTTGGCCCCACCAGCCATAGCCGGGGAGTTCCGTTGCCCACATCGACGCCGCTGCCGCTCAATCCCGTCAACGGTCCGCGCGGTGTGCCGCCGCTGGGCAACCTGCTCGCGTTCGGCAAGGACCCACTCGCCTTCCTGACGCGTCTGCGCGACGACTTCGGCGACGCGGTCACCTGGTCGCTCGGCCCGCGGCGCAGTCTGTTCATCTCTCACCCCCAGCACATCAGGGAGCTGCTCGCGGCACGGGAGGACACGTACGAGATCCTCGAAATCGGCTGGGCGTTCAAGCAGATCACGGGCAAGAGCGTCATCCTCAGCAAGGGGGGCGACTGGCGGCGCAAGCGCTCCCTGGTCCAGCCCACCGTCCGGCCGCGCCAGGTCCGTACGTACGCCGACGCGATGGTCGACTCCGCCGGCGCGGCAGCCGACGCGTGGCGCGACGGGGCGCGCATCGACGTCCGCAGGGAGATGGCGCTCATCACCCAGCGCATCGTGCTGCGCACCCTGTTCGGCAACGACCTGGGGGAGCAGACCAGGGCGCTGGGTGACGCGATGGACGTGGCGGAGCGGGAGGTCGGCGCCGAAGTGCGCGGCATCGGGCTCTTCCTGCCGGGCTGGGTGCGGACCCCGGCGCGCCGCCGCGTACTGAACGCGGTGGCCACCATCGACCGCGAAGTCCACCGGCTCATCGGGGAACGCCGCGATGCGGCCCGTCCCGCCGATGAGCGCGACGACCTGGTCACCAGGCTCCTCGCGGCCCGTGACGGCGAGGGAAGGCCGCTCTCCCTCCGAGAGGTGCGCAACGAGGCGGTCACTCTGTGGGCCGCGGGACACGAGACCACGTCCACGGCGCTGACCTGGGTGCTCTATCTGCTCTCCCGCGCTCCCGAGGTACGCGCCCGCCTCGAAGCCGAGCTCCAGGACGTACTGGCCGGACGTCCGCCCGCCATCGACGACTACGAGCGTCTCGCCTGGACCCGGCAGATCGTGAAAGAGGCCATGCGCCTCTATCCTCCCGTGTGGCTCATCCCCGCCGTCGCCCGTGCGGGCGCGACGCTGGGGGGCGCCCGCATTCCCGTGGGCACCACCGTCTGGTGCAGCACCTGGACCACCCATCGCGATCCGCGCTGGTTCCCGGCGCCGGAGGAGTTCCGCCCGCAGCGCTGGGCCGCCGACGCCCCGGACGTGGTGCCCGACCACGCCTGGTACCCCTTCGGAGGCGGCCCGCGCACCTGTCTCGGTGCCCGCTTCGCCCAGGTCGAGGCCGTCCTCGTGCTCGCCACCCTCGCCCAGCGCTTCCGCGTCGACCTGCCTTCCACCGAGGTGGGGCCCCGGGTAGGCCTGCTGCTGCAACCCGCCACGCCCCTGCACGCGACGCTGCGGGCCAGACCGCGGTGAGAGCCGACCCCGGCCCCGCCTCCGACCACGACCGCGGCCTACGGCCATCGCGGACCGCCAATTCTGGCCACTTTCACGCCAGAACGTCTGCATTCCGGCCAAGTCCCGTGCCGTGACCGGGTTCAGAACGGGTGACCGCACCACCGATACGCATGAAGGCGGGCCGTTGGGGCAGACGGCAGCTTCGACAGTTCGGTGATGGTGACAAGGGAGGAACCCCCATGGCGGCGGCGCAGGTGACGAGACCGGAGCGGACGGACCGGATGGACCGGACGGCGGTCTCAACCACGCAACGCGAGATGGAGGAGCTGCCGCACATCGACGATGCGGCGAAGGTGGCCCCCCAGGACGCGCGCAAGTTGTCGAAGCTGTTCTTCGACCGGCTCCAGGTGCTGGAGGAAGGCACCCGGGAGTACCAGTACGCGCGCAACACGCTGATCGAGATGAACCTGTCCCTGGTGCGCTTCGCCGCCGGCCGGTTCCGCAACCGCGGCAGCGGCGACATGGAGGACGTGATCCAGGTCGGCACGATCGGTCTGATCAAGGCCATCGACCGGTTCGAGCTGTCGCGCGAAGTCGAGTTCTCCTCCTTCGCGGTGCCGTACATCATCGGCGAGATCAAGAGGTTCTTCCGGGACACCACCTGGGCGGTGCACGTTCCGCGCCGGCTTCAGGAGCTGCGGGTCGAGATCGCGAAGGGCAAGGAGCACTTGGCGCTCCAGCTCGACCGCGACCCGACGGCGAGGGAACTCGCCGCGCATCTGAAGCTGACCGAGGAGGAGGTCATAGAGGGACTCGTGGCCGCCAACGGCTACACCGCCGGTTCCCTCGACATGTCTCCCGACGGCGACGAGGGCGGTCAGGCCCCCACCGTCAAGGGCCGCACCCTCGCCGACTGCATCGGCGCCGACGACCCCGGCATGGAGAAGGTCGAAGACCTGAACTCGCTCGCCCCTCTGATGCGCGAACTGAGCGAGCGTGAACGGCGGATCGTGAACATGCGCTTCGGCCAGGAGATGACGCAGGCCGAGATCGGCCAGGAACTCGGCGTCTCCCAGATGCAGGTCTCGCGTCTGCTGACGCGGATCCTCGCCAAGCTGCGCACGGGCATGGTTGACGCGACGTAGTCGACGCGACGGCGACGTAACCCCGTCGATCACCCGGGCCCACGCGGCATGTGTGACCCACGCGGTATGTGTGACCCACGCGGTATGTGTGACCCACGCGGTATGTGTGACCCACGCGGTATGTGTGACCCACGCGGTATGTGTGAGGGGGCCACCCGAATCCGGGTGGCCCCCTCACACATACCGCGTCATCCGTGCCGCGTCATCGTCAACCGTGCCGACGGATCAGCGCTGCGCGGCGACGAGTTCGGCGGCCTCCTCGTCGGTGGCGACCGACGGCGGGGAGCCCTCCAGGGGCTTGCGCGCCGTCTCCTTCATGGCGAGCGTTGCCACCAGGCCGATCGCGGCGGCGAGCATCGTGTAGAACGCGGGCATCAGGTCGTTGCCGGTGGCCCCGATCAGGCCCTGGACCACGAGCGGCGTCGTACCGCCGAACAGGGACACCGAGATGTTGAACCCGACCGAGAGCGAGCCGTAGCGCGCCTCGGTCGGGAAGAGGGCGGGCAGCGCCGAGGACATGGTGCCCATGTAGCAGACGAGGGCGAGGCCGAGAGCCAGCAGGCCGACGAAGACCGCGACCATGCTGCCCTGCTTGATCAGCAGGAAGCTCGGCACCGCGAGCACGATGAAAGCGACCGAGCCGCCGATGAGGACGGGGCGCCGGCCTACCCGGTCGGAGAGCCGTCCCACCGAGTTGATGAGCGCCATCAGGACGATCATCACAGCCACGATGGACATGAGCCCGCTGGTCTCGTTGAAGCCGAGCGTCGAGAGGTACGTCGGCATGTACGAGAGCAGCATGTAGTCGGTGATGTTGAACGCGGCGACCAGCGCAAGGCACAGCACCATCGCCCGTCCGTTGCCGAAGAGGATCTGCTTGAGCGGCGTCTTCTCGCGCTCGGCGCCGGGTGCGCCCGCCTCCTCCAGCTTCTTGAAGGCCGGCGACTCGTCGAGCTTCAGCCGCAGGTACAGGCCCACGAGCCCGAGCGGTCCGGCCACCAGGAACGGGACGCGCCAGCCCCACTGCAGCATCGCGTCGTCGCTGAGCAGCACCGTCAGCACGGTCACCAGGGACGCGGCGACGGTGTAGCCGATGAGCGTGCCGAACTCCAGGAAGGATCCCCAGAATCCGCGCCGCTTGTCGGGCGCGTACTCCGCTATGAACGTGGCCGCGCCGCCGTACTCGCCACCCGTCGAGAAGCCCTGGACCATGCGGCACAGAATGAGCAGCGCGGGCGCCCAGATGCCGATGGTCGCGTAGCTGGGGATCAGGCCGATGGAGAGCGTTGCCGCGGCCATCATGATCATGGTGAGGGCGAGGATCTTCTTGCGGCCGACGCGGTCGCCGAGCGGCCCGAAGAACATGCCGCCGAGGGGCCTGACGAGGAACGCGGCGGCGAACGTCGCCAACGACGCGATGACCTGCATGGTGTCACCGGCGCCGGAGAAGAAGACCTTGCCGATGGTCACGGCGAGGTAGGAGTAGACGCCGAAGTCGAACCACTCCATGGCGTTGCCGAGCGCGGTGGCCTTGACCGCACGCTTGACCGCGGCCTCGTCCGTGACCGTGATGTCGGAGCGGCGCAGGGCGGGGTTACGCCTGCGGTGGATCGCCCGGAACAGCGGACGGTGCCGGGCGACTGCTTCCGGCTCTGGCTGGTGATCCTCGGTGCTCAGCACGGCGTCTCTCTCGTTCGACAATAGAAGGGTGCGCCCTACATGAAACTCCCTGGGGGCGGCGTGAATGCATGGCAAAGGTCCCCCGTTGGTGGACCAATGGCCCATGACCGCCCAAGGACTCACGTCCTCAAGCGGTACACATCTGCACATAGGGAATCGCCGAAGGGCCAGTGAAGGCGGAGAGCGCGGCGCGATTGTTCCCGCGCCACGCTGCTCCTACGCCCCGGCGTCCGCCCCGCCCGTCCGCGCCCGGCCGATGTCCGGGGGACGGGTCGGGGGGCGGGTCAGTCCGTGAGGGCGTCCTTGGCCTTCTCCTTGGCCTGACGGGCATCGCCCTTCACCTGGTCGGCGCGGCCCTCCGCGGTGCGGCTCTCATTGCCCACCATGCGACCCATGGCCTCCTTGGCCTTGCCCTTGGCCTGCTCGGTCTTCGCCTTGGCCTTTTCGTCGCTCGACATGGAATGCCTCCACATGCGGTCGATAGCGTTGTCCGACACAGGTACGCCTGGCCATTTCGGCGGATCTCAAACAGGGAAGATCACGCCACGGCGAGAGCCCTCAGTCGCGGACGTGACGCATTCCGATTTGGCCACCGAACTCACCTGTCCCTCGACGAGTTCACCGCCGAAACCCGCGTTCGAGTTCGCCGGCCTGCGTCGCACCACGCGTGGGGGTTCCTGACCGACTCTCGACTCGTCCAACGAGCTTGTGCAGCACGGGAGTTGAGGTGATGCGTTCAGGTCGCCTGGAGCTGGGCGAGGGTGCGGTTCAGCTCCTCGCGGACGGAGTGGGCCGCAGCCTCCGGGTCGCCCCCGATGATGGCTGCCACGAGCGCGGCATGGCCGGTGTCCCCGTGCTGGGGGTCGTGCGACCGTAGGCCGAGAAGGTCCACCAGGCCGATCAGGCCCTGGCGCAGGGCCGGTACGAACTCGGTGAACAGGGCGGTGAGGACGGGGTTGTGCGCCGCGGCGACCACCGCGGCATGCAGGGCGATGTCGGCGTCGACGAACTCCGCGGTGCTGCCGCTCCCGACCGAGCGACGCCCGGCCAGCGCCGCCTCGATCGCGGTGAGGTCCGCCGCGGTCCGGCGCCGCGCGGCCAGCTGCGCCGCTTCCACCTCCATCAGCATGCGCACCTCGTACACGTCGGCCACCGCCGCACGGCGCAGCTGGGTGGACCAGTTCTCCTCGGGCGTGGTGGAGATGACGAAGACGCCCGCGCCCTGGCGGGCCTGGACGAGTCCGGCGCCGGCGAGTGCGCGCAGCGCTTCGCGGACGGTCGAGCGCCCCACCCCCAGCGCCTGGGCCAGGGCGTTCTCGCCCGGCAGTTTGGTGCCGACCGGCCACTCCTGCCCGACGATCTGCTGCCGCAGCCGGTCAGTCGCCTGCTCCACCAAGGGAGTTGACCGCAGTGCGCCCAGTGGCATCCGTTTCACCCTTCTCTGGTCCTCAGGTTGTCTGAGGAGTTCAACTGTGGTTACTGTACCGGCATGTTGCTGCGCGAGCTCCTTCTTCTCGGCTGCCGCTGCGGGGCCTGACACGACCGGCACCCCGCAGCGGGTGTCCTGCCGCGCCGGTCGCCCTCTGGCCGATCAAGGAAGCCCGCTCTCATGACACCCTTCAGCTCGGGAACGACACCCTCCGGCACCGGCATGTTCCCCACGCTGCAGACCCCGTCCGCAGCCGTCCCGCACGACGCGCCGGCCTGGAACCCCCAGCGCCCCAGCGCCATGCCGCACCACCGCTACCGGTCCGGGCATGCCCGGGTCGAGGTGCCGCTCACCGGCCGCACCTGGCCGTCGCGGCAGCTGACGCGGGCCCCGCTGTGGGTGCCCGTCGACCTGCGCGACGGCAACCAGGCGCTCGCCGAGCCGATGGACACCGAGCGCAAGCGCCGCATGTTCGACCTGCTGGTCACCATGGGCTTCAAGGAGATCGAGGTCGGCTACCCCTCCGCGAGCCGCACCGACTTCGACTTCGTACGCCATCTGGCCACCAGCGGCGCCGTCCCCGACGATGTGACCGTCTCCGTCTTCACCCCGGCGCGCCGCGACCTGATCGACCGGACCGTCGCCTCCATCGAGGGCCTGCCGCGCACCCTCGTCCACCTCTACACCGCCACGGCGCCCACCTGGCGCGAGGTGGTCCTGGGCCGCTCACGCGCCGAGGTGCACCGGATGATCCTGGACGCCGCCACGCACCTGATGCGCCGGGCCGAGGAGCGGCCGGGAGCCGACATCCGGTTCGAGTTCTCGCCCGAGGTCTTCAACCTCACGGAGCCCGACTTCGTCCTGGAGATCTGCGACAGCCTGACCGAACTGTGGGAGGCGAGCCCCGACCGTCCGGTGGTGCACAACCTGCCGGCCACGGTGGAGATCGCCACCCCCAACCTGTACGCCGACCAGATCGAGTACATGCACCGCCACCTGGCGCGGCGCGACTGCGTGATCCTCTCCGTGCACCCCCACAACGACCGGGGCACCGGCGTGGCCTGCGCCGAACTCGCCGTTCTGGCCGGGGCCCAGCGCGTGGAGGGCTGCCTGTTCGGCAACGGCGAGCGCACCGGCAACGTCGACCTGGTCACCCTCGCCCTCAACCTGTACGCGCAGGGTGTCAACCCGATGGTCGACTTCTCCGACATCGACGCCGTACGCGAGGTGGTCGAGCACTGCAACCGGCTGCCGGTCCACCCGCGCCACCCCTACGGCGGCGACCTCGTCCACACCGCGTTCTCCGGAACACACCAGGACGCCATCTCCAAGGGCATGGCCCACCACGCGAAACGGGCGGCGGAGCTGGGTGTCCCGGACAAGGACGCCCCCTGGGAGGTGCCGTACCTGCCCATCGACCCGGGCGACATCGGACGCACCTACGAGGAAGTCATCCGCATCAACTCGCAGTCCGGCAAGGGCGGCATCGCCCATCTGCTCCACGCCCACCACGGCCTGGACCTGCCGAAGGCCATGCGCCCCGATGTCTCCCGTACGGTGCAGCACGCCACCGACGCGAGTGGGAAGGAGCTCACGCACCACGAGCTGTGGGAGCTCTTCCGCACCACCTACATCACACCTGGCCAGGACGGACCCCTCGCCCTGGCCGGGTGGGAGACGAGTCAGGCCGGGCCCGGCGAGCACCGGTTCAGGTGCACCGTCGAGGAAGACGGTCGGCGGCGCTCGCTGCACGGAACAGGGAACGGACCGCTGTCCGCCTTCGCCGACGCCCTCGCGTCGATCGGCCTCACCGTCGACATCCTCAGCTACGCCGAGCACTCCACGAGCTCGGGACCGGGCAGTCCCGCCGTGGCCTATGCCGAGTGCCGGGTGGGCGACACCATGTGCTGGGGGGTGGGGTGGGACACCTCGATCCTCGCGGCCTCGGTCGGCGCGGTCCTGGCCGCCGTCAACCGTGCGGGGCGGGCCGGGCGATGACGGCGACGCCCGTGATCCGGGTGAAGGACGCCGACGTCGTCCGGGGTGGCGCCCCGCTCCTGCGGGACATGTCACTGACGGTACGAAGCGGCGAGCACTGGGCCCTGCTCGGCGCCAACGGGGCCGGCAAAGCACCCTGCTCGCCCTGCTGGGAGCGCTCGTCCACCCGACCAGGGGCATGGTCGACGTCCTGGGGCACACCCTGGGCCGGGTGGACCTGCGTCGGCTGCGCACCCACATCGGCCATGTGGACCCGCGCCATGCGCCGGGCGCCCCGCTCAGGGTCCGTGATGTCGTGCTCACCGGAGTGACCAACACCCGGGAGTGGGTGCCCCGTTGAGCCCCGACGGCGGAGCAGGCCGAGCGCGCCGACCGGCTCATCGGCCTGCTCGGCCTCGACGCACAGGGCCGCTGGACGGTGCGCACCGGCAGACCGGCACGCCAACGGGTCGGGTGACGGCGCCGCTCGTGGGAGCCGGGGTAAAGCAATTGACTCGGGGTGGTGCTCGGCGTGCAATGACGTTCCATGAGCGCCGCGCCGGTCCACCCCGACCAACACCCCCTCGACGACGACCTCGTACGGCGGTTGATCGCCCGGCAGTTCCCGCAGTGGGCGGGGCTGCCGGTCGAGCGCGTCGTGTCCGGTGGCACGGTCAACGCGATGTACCGGCTGGGCGACGACATGGTCGTACGGCTGCCGCTGGTGGCCGGCGGCGCGGGCGATGTGCTCCAGGAACAGGAGTGGCTGCCCCGGCTGGCGCCGCTGCTGCCCACCACCGTCCCCGAGGTGCTCGGTCGCGGGAAGCCCGCCGAGGGCTACCCGTGGCCCTGGTCGGTGTACCGCTGGCTGATGGGCGAGCACCCCCGGGCCGGCGCCTGTGCCGACCCCGTCCGACTCGCCGAGGATCTGGCGGAGTTCGTGGCGGCCATGGGGAGCGTCACCCTGCCGGGGGCGCCGACCGCCCACCGCGGCGGGCCGTTGGTCGCGCAGGACGAGGCGACCCGAACAGCGCTCGAGCACCTGCGGCGTATCCCGGAGGAAGGTGTCGCATGCGACGCCGTGGAGGCCCTCTGGCGTGACGCACTGCGGGCGCCGGCCTGGGACGGCCCGCCGGTGTGGCTGCACGCCGACCTGATGCCGGGCAACCTGCTGGTGGCCGGGGGCCGGCTGACGGCGGTGATCGACTTCGGGTGTGCGGGGAGGGGCGACCCCGCCTGCGACCTGTTCCCCGCGTGGAACCTGCTCCCGAGCGGGGGGCGCAAGGCATTCAGGGCCGCGCTCGCCGTCGACGACGAGACGTGGAACCGGGGGCGGGCGCGCACGCTCTCGCAGGCCGTGATCGCCCTGCCCTACTACCGCACGACGAACGTGGCGATGGCGGAGAACGCCCGCCATGTGATCCGTGAGGTGATGCGGGACCGGGACTGATCGGGGCCGGGACTGATCGGGCACGGGACTGATCGGGCACGACGCCCGACCGCGTCAACTACCCTTGTATGCAAGGGCGTTGACGCGGCCGCAGCCGTGCTCCCGCGCGGTGCGACCTCAGCCGAGGGGCTTCTCCAGCACGGCCTTGCGGTGGCTGAACGTCTCGATGGAGTAGCGGCCGTGGTAGCTGCCCATACCGCTCTCGCCGACCCCGCCGAACGGGAGGTCGGAGACGGTCAGATGGGCGAGCGGCAGTCCGAAGCCGAGTCCTCCGGACGACGTCTCGGCGGCCAGCCGCTCGCGCGTGGTGTCGGAGTCGGTGAAGGCGTACAGGGCAAGCGGCTTGTCGCGGTCGTTGATGAAGTCGATGGCCTCGTCCAGGTCCGCCACCGTGACGACCGGCAGGATCGGGCCGAAGATCTCCTCCCGCATGACCGGCGCCGCGGGGTCGACATCGGCCAGCACGGTCGGCGCGATGTACTTCGCGGCCCGGTCGGTGGCGCCGCCGGTCACGGGCCGGCCCGAGTCGAGGAGCGAGCTCAACCGGTCGAAGTGGCGTTCGTTGACGATCCGGCCGAAGGCGTCGGAGCTCCGGGGATCGGCGCCGAAGAGAGCTTCGACGGCGCGGACGAGCTCGGGCTCAAGGGCGCGGGCGGTCTCCGGGTCGGTGAGCACGTAGTCGGGTGCGACGCAGGTCTGGCCGGCGTTGAGGAACTTGCCGCGGGCCAGCCGGTCGGCGACGACGGAGAGGTCGGCGCCGCGGTCGACAAATGCCGGTGACTTTCCGCCCAGTTCGAGGGTGACCGGGGTGAGGTGCTCGGCGGCGGCCCGCATCACGATGCGGCCGACGGTGCCGTTGCCCGTGTAGAAGATGTGGTCGAAGCGCTCGGCCAGGAGAGCCGTGGTCTCGGGTACAGCGCCTTCCACGACGGCGACGGCCGAGGTGTCGAGGAAGCGCGGCAGCAGACGGGCGATCGCCGCGGAGGTGGCGGGTGCCAGCTCGCTGGGCTTGACGACGACCGCGTTGCCGGACGCCAAGGCACCGAGCAGGGGAGTCAGAAGGAGCTGGAGGGGGTAGTTCCAGGGCGCGATGACGAGGACCACACCCAGCGGGTCGTACTGGGTCCAGGCCGTGGCGTCCCCGCCGAGGTGCGCGGGAACCGGCGCGGACTCGGGCCGCAGCCATGTGTCCAAGTGATCCAGGGTGTGGTCGATCTCGCGGATGGTGAAATCGATCTCGGTGCGGAAGGCTTCCGTGGTGCTCTTGCCGAGGTCGGCGTGGAGCGCTTCGGCGAGTTCGGCGCCGTGGTCGGTGAGCATCTCGCGCAGCCGGCGCAGCTGGTCGACCCGCCACGCGACGGGCTTGGTGCGTCCGGAGCGGAAGGTGGCGCGCAGCCGGGCCACTATCTCGGCGGGCTGCTCGGGGGTGCGGTCGTTCACGGTGCCTCGCTGAATCAGTGCCGACCTGGCCGGCGGGGGCCGACCGGGTCGAGCCGAAAGGGTCGATGCATATACCAACCATTGAGGTCGGCCATTCATTCCGGCGCTGATGCCGCACGTTTCCGATACCGGGCGACCTACATGTCGTGAGGCATGCGTTACGCAGCGTCATGCTCCGGGGTGCGGATGTGGGGGGAGCGGCGCACGATGAGGGATGTTCCAGGGGTGGCTCGATCTGCTTCCTCTTGGCGACTCGATGCTCGCTCGCAAGGCTCGCAGCGACTGTGACGGCTGCGTACGCCGCCCTTCGTCCGATGCCGGAGCCGATGATGCTGTCGCCCCACTGGTACGTCGTCCACGAACTCCTGGCGCTCCTGCGCAGCCGCGAGCGCCGGGCCGCCCGCGCGCCGCTGGACCTCGGCGCCCGGCAGGCGCGGGACGACGCCGCGTACACCCTGTGCGTCCTGATGGGGGAGCGGACGATCGCCGCCGCCGTGCAGGCGGCCGAGCGCTACCTCGCGTGCAGCCGCGAAGCGATGCTGTCCGCCGTCGCGGCGCCACAGGAGCCGGCCTCCTGACGGCTACTGTGCACCCCTTGAACGGGGATCTGACGGCTGGGGCGCCTGCTCTGATCGGGACCTGACGGCCACAGGTCAAGCCCGCACCGGGAGGTAGGGGCCGGGGCCCTTGATGGTGCGGTGGATCGGGACCGTCGCCGTGTGGCGCAGGCCGGGCAGCGCGGCCACCGACTCGGTCAGATAGCGGTAGAAGAGCTGGGCGTTGGCCACGTCGATGCTGGCGTACAGGTTGAACGTGCCGGTCACCGCGGCGGCGAACGACACCTCGGGATGTGCGGCGATGGCCGCGCCCGCCTCGGCGAGGCGGGAGGGGTCGATCTCCAGCCACAGCGTCGCCCGGAAGTTCCACCTCAGGACGTCCGGGTGGTACTCGACGTCGAAGTACAGCACCCCCGCCGTCCGCAGCTCGCTGATCCTGCGGCGCACCGTCGACTGGGACAGCCCCGTCGCCGCGGCCAGCTCCGCCGGCGCCGCCCGGCCGTCGCGGGCCAGCAGATCGAGCAGATGACGGTCGCCATCGTCCAGCCGCACCTGGGCGGCGCACGGTTCGCCATCCTGGGCCTGCGGGGGAGTGAGGGCGGCGACCTGGGCGGCCGTCAGCGGTCCGCGCTTGTTGATGGTGCTGAGGTCCTGCCCGAAGAAGACATGCAGCAGACAGTGCGCAGAGACGTCCAGTACCTGGGGTGTGCGGGGCAGCTTCTGCAGAATCAGGGACTCCTCGATGCCGGCGCCACGGGTACGGACCGAGCAGGACAGTTCGGTGCCGCCCGAGCTGACGTTGACCCAGCTGGTGTCCGTGCGCCGGGCCATCGCCTTCCCGATCGAGCCCGCCGCGTCGGGCGTGCACCGTACGCGCACCACCCACGGGGAGTCGCCCAGCCGCTGTGGATCGGTCAGGCCGAGGACCCGTAGCTTCCCCGCCGTCCGCAGCCGCGACCACCGGCGGGCGGCGGTCTGGTCGGAGACCCCGAGCGCGTCGGCGATCTCCTTGAACGAGGCCCTTCCGTTGATCTGGAGGGCATGCGCCAGCGCCATGTCCTCCTCCGACAGTCCACGGTCCGTACGGTCGATCATGTCGAGATACGTCTGCATGGGCTCCAGGATGTCGGATCCGCGCATGTAGTGCTAACTGGCTTATTGAATCGACCGCCGCCGTCGCACACTCACTCGCAGGGACCACACGCGACCCATGAGCACCTCTTCCGGTCCCCGACCCCTCCCCGACCCCACGCTCGACCCGATTGGAGAACCTGACATGCGCAAGTGGTGGCCCCTTACGGCGGTCTGCCTTGGCGCCTTCATCCTGCTGGTGGACGTGACCATCGTGAACGTGGCACTGCCCAGCATGGCTGACGACCTCGACGCCTCCTTCACCTCGCTGCAATGGGTGATCGACGGATATGCCCTGGCCCTCGCCGCCCTGCTGCTGGCCTCCGGTTCCCTCGCGGACCGCTTCGGCCACCGCCGTTTCTACGTCTACGGCCTGGCCCTGTTCGCCGTGGCGTCCCTCCTGTGCGGCCTCGCCCCCAACGCCGGCGTACTCATCGCCGCCCGGGTGGTGCAGGGCGTCGGAGGCGCCGCGATGTTCGCCACCGCACCCGCCCTCCTGCTCAGCTCGTACCAGGGCAGGGACCGGGGCACCGCGTTCGGCGTGTGGGGCGCGGCCAACGGAGCCGCCGCCGCGGCGGGACCGCTGCTCGGCGGGCTGCTTACCGAGCATCTGAGCTGGCCGACGATCTTCTGGGTCAATCTGCCCATCGCGGCCGTCGCCATCGTCATGACGCTCCGCGTGGTGCGGCCCGACCGGCTCCGTACGGAATCGGGCGCCCCCGCCCGCATCGACCTGCCCGGCGCGGCCGCGTTCACCGTGGCCGCCGGCTCGCTTACCTACGGGCTGATACGCGGCGGCGAGGCCGGCTGGACCGGGGGCGTGACCCTGGCGGCCTTCGCCGTCACCGTGGTCGCACTCGCGGCGTTCGTGGTGATCGAGCACCGCACCGCGCGCCGCGGCGGTTCCCCGATGTTGGACCTGACGTTGCTGCGACGCCCGTCGTTCGCGGGTCTGATGAGTGGCGCGCTGCTGTTGCAGGGCGGCGCCTTCGGCTGTCTGGTGCTGCTCTCGCTGTGGCTCCAGTCCGTGCTCGGCCTCAGCCCCGTCGCGGCGGGTGTGGCCCTGACCCCGCTCGCAGCCGCGTCCTTCGTCGTCGCGGTCTTCGCCGGCCGCCACATGCAGCGGCTGGCTCCGCGCTACCCGATCGGCGGCGGTCTCCTGCTGGTCGCGGCCGGCATGCTGCTGCTGCGCGCCGGCATGACCGCCGACGCGGGGCGGTCCTCCCTCGTATGGGGGCTCGTGGTGGCGGGCATCGGTGTCGGCCTCGCCACGCCCGTGCTGGTCTCGGCCGCCGCCTCCACCGTGCCGCCGCAACGGGCGGGCATGGCGGGCGGAGCGGTCAACACGTTCCGCCAACTGGGCATGACCCTGGCCATCGCCGTCCTCGGCGCGTTCTTCACCAGCCGGACCGCCGACCTGCTGGCGGCGTCCGGCACCGTGCCGGACGCCGCCAGGGGCGCGGCCGCCCTGGCCGGCGGGCAGGCGCAGCGCCTCGTCGAAGCGGCGCCCCCCGGGCACCGCGACGCGGCACAGCATCTGGTGCACCAGGCCTTCGCGGCCGGCCTCGACCGTGTCTTCCTGCTGTCGGCCCTCGCGGCCGCGCTCGGCGGCCTCCTCGTCCTCACGCTGGTGCGGCCGGCGCGACCGGCCGCCCCCGGGGCGGGCGGAGACGCCCCGGCGGCGTCGGCGCCGCGCACCCGCCGGGACTCGGTGTCGTCCGGCGTGTGAACGGATCCGGTGGCCCCGCACCGTCGGCCGGTGCGGGGCCACCGGCATGTCAACTGCCCGCGCGGGTCAGCTCGTTCGGGGCGTCACGAACACGATGACGGAGGCGACCTGCTCGCGCCCGGGGTGGGTGTCCGCGCCACCGAGCCCGTAATGCGTCTCCACACGCTGGACGACGAGGGGATGGCCGGTGACCCACAGGGTGATGCTCTGTCCGACGACGGGAATGGGCAACGGGCCCTCGAACATGCCGAGTTCGACCGCCTCGGCGTCATCCGTCGCGTGGACGAACGTCATGATCTGACGGGTGCGGCCGAAATCCTGCTCGGAGTCGACCTTGTCGCGGGCGGCGAGGGTGGAGGTGATGGCGTCGGGGAGGCTCATGAAGCCATCCTGCCCCGTCGCCCGGCCGAGGCACGCCCCCGGGCCGCGCCGTCGATCACCAACGGCCCCTCTTCGCGCTCCCCGTCGAGCGGTTTGTCAGCATGTGTCCTAGTTTTGTGTCGTCAGTGATCCCGACCAACAGGAGTTCGCCGTGGGCGAGAGTGCTAAGGACAAGGCCATGGGCAAGGCCAAGGAGATGGCCGGCAAGGCGACCGGCAACGACCGGATGAAGACCGAGGGCAAGGCCGACCAGGCCAAGGGCAAGACCAAGGGTGCGATGGAGAACGCCAAGGAGCGCGCCAAGGGCGTCGGCGACTCACTCGGCGACCGTCGCGACCGCGCCTGACCTGCGGTTGTCGAGCCCCCGGCCATTCCTGGGCCGGGGGCTTCGTCGTGGGCTCCGGGTCGGCGCGAGCCGGCAGGGATCTCCTGCGCCGACCGCTGCGAACCGCCGCGGACCCCCGCGGACCCCGCGGACCGCTGCGAACCGCGCGGGACCGTCGCGAACCGCTGCGGAGAGGCGCTGCCCGAGCCGCTCGGAAACCGATCAGGAATCGAGAAGCGCGGCCCCTGGGCCGTGGCTAACGTGGCGGCCATGACACACCCCGGACCGCCGGGACCCACGACATCAGGAGCGACCATGACCAGCTCAGCCACGCAGGGAATCAAGACCGTGCTGCACCCCGTGACCGACCTCGCGGCGGCCAAGGCGGTGTACACCGCCCTCCTCGGCACAGGACCGACGAGCGACGAGCCGTACTACGTCGGCTTCGAGGTCGAGGGCCAGCAGATCGGCCTGGTGCCGGGCGGCGCCGACCAGGGCATGACCTCGCCGGTGGCGTACTGGCACGTGCCGGACATCGAGGCGAAGCTCGCCGAGGTGACCGCCGCCGGAGCCAAGGTCAAGGACGAGCCCAACGACGTCGGCGGCGGCCGTCTGGTGGCCACGTTCACCGACGCCGACGGCAACGTGCTCGGCCTCATCCAGGGCTGACGCGGGCGGGTCCACGCCGGGGCGGGGTGGGCGAGCGCCCGCCCCCGCCGCCCGGGTTCCGCCCGACCCCGGGCGAAAGGCCGTTGCCCGCTCCGGCATGCACGAAGTACAACCGTACGTACCGCTCGCAGCCGGGCAGATCGCGTCGGCGATCCACCCGGCGGGGTTCGCGCGGCGGCGCCGCCGAACAGGCCGAACAGATGGAGAACACGACCAGCATGGCCACCAGGACGAAGCCGCAGTCGCCGGCGCCGCACACCGCCGACAGCCACGATCTGATCCGTGTGCACGGAGCGCGCGTCAACAACCTCAAGGACATCAGCGTCGAGATCCCCAAGCGCCGCCTCACGGTCTTCACCGGCGTCTCCGGATCGGGCAAGAGCTCCCTGGTGTTCAACACGATCGCCGCGGAGTCGCAGCGGCTGATCAACGAGACGTACAGCGCCTTCGTGCAGGGCTTCATGCCGACCCTGGCCCGGCCCGAGGTCGACGTGCTCGACGGCCTGACCACCGTGATCACCGTGGACCAGCAGCGCATGGGCGGCGACCCGCGCTCCACGGTCGGCACCGCCACCGACGTCAACGCCATGCTGCGCATCCTCTTCAGCAGGCTGGGCAAACCGCACATCGGCTCGCCCAAGGCGTTCTCCTTCAACGTCGCCTCGATCAGCGGGGCCGGAGCGGTCACCGTGCGCCGCGGCGGCCAGGAGATGAAGGAGAAGCGCACCTTCAGCATCACCGGCGGCATGTGTCCCCGCTGCGAGGGCCGGGGCTCGGTCACCGACATCGACCTCACGCAGCTCTATGACGACACCAAGTCGCTCAACGACGGCGCGTTCACGATCCCCGGCTACACCGGCGGAGGCTGGAACTCCCGCCTCTACTGCGAGTCCGGCTTCTTCGACCCGGACAAGCCGATCCGCGACTTCACCAAGCGCGAGCTCAAGGACCTCCTGTACCGCGAGCCCACCCGGATGAAGATCGCCGGAATCAACATGACGTACGAGGGCCTGATCCCGCGCGTACAGAAGTCGATGCTGTCCAAGGACACCGACTCGATGCAGCCCCACATCCGGGCGTTCGTGGAGCGGGCGGTCACCTTCACCGTCTGTCCCGAGTGCGACGGCACCCGGCTCAACGAGGGCGCGCGCTCCTCGAAGATCAAGCGGAAGAACATCGCCGACCTGTGCGCCATGGAGATCCGGGACCTGGCCGAGTGGGTACGTGGCCTCAAGGAGCCCTCGGTGGCGCCGCTGATCACCTCACTCCTGGAGACCCTCGACTCGTTCGTCGAGATCGGCCTCGGCTACCTCTCGCTCGACCGGCCCTCGGGCACGCTGTCCGGCGGTGAGGCACAGCGCGTCAAGATGATCCGCCACCTCGGGTCCTCGCTGACCGACGTCACCTACGTCTTCGACGAGCCCACCATCGGGCTCCACCCGCACGACATCCAGCGGATGAACGAACTGCTGCTGCGGCTGCGCGACAAGGGCAACACCGTCCTCGTCGTCGAGCACAAGCCGGAGACGATCGCGATCGCCGACCACATCGTCGACCTGGGACCCGGCGCGGGAACCGGCGGCGGCACCGTCTGCTTCCAGGGGACCGTCGACGGGCTGCGCACCGGCGGCACCATCACCGGCCGCCACTTCGACGACCGGGCCGCCCTGAAGGAGACGGTCCGCAAGTCCACCGGCGCCCTGGAGATCCGCGGTGCCACGGCACACAATCTGCGCGACGTCGACGTGGACATCCCGCTCGGTGTACTCACTGTCGTCACCGGCGTCGCCGGCTCCGGCAAGAGTTCGCTCGTGCACGGCTCGGTGCCTGCGGGCAAGGACGTCGTATCGGTCGACCAGAGCCCTATCCGCGGTTCACGCCGCAGCAACCCGGCCACGTACACCGGTCTGCTGGAGCCGATCCGTAAGGCGTTCGCCAAGGCCAACGACGTGAAGCCGGCCTTGTTCAGCGCCAACTCCGAGGGCGCCTGTCCCACCTGCAACGGCGCGGGCGTCATCTACACCGACCTGGCGATGATGGCCGGGGTCGCCACCACCTGCGAGGAGTGCGACGGGAAGCGGTTCCAGGCCGCGGTGCTCGACTACCACTTCGGGGGACGCGACATCAGCGAGGTGCTCGCGATGTCGGTGGCCGACGCGGAACAGTTCTTCGCCACCGGGGAAGCGGCGACACCGGCCGCGCACCGCATCCTCACTCGCCTCGTCGACGTGGGGCTCGGCTACCTCAGCCTCGGCCAGCCGCTCACCACCCTGTCCGGCGGAGAGCGGCAGCGGCTCAAGCTCGCCACCCACATGGCCGACAAGGGCGGTGTCTACGTGCTCGACGAACCGACGGCCGGGCTCCATCTCGCCGACGTCGAGCAGCTGCTCGGCCTGCTCGACCGGCTCGTGGACTCCGGCAAGTCGGTCATCGTCGTGGAGCACCATCAGGCGGTCATGGCCCACGCCGACTGGATCATCGACCTCGGCCCGGGCGCCGGCCACGACGGCGGCACGATCGTCTTCGAGGGAACACCGGCCGACCTGGTGGGATCCCGCACCACCCTCACGGCCGAACACCTGGCGACGTACGTGGGCCGCTGACGGGGCACGATGTACGTGAGGCGCCGACCGGGCTTCCGCTCCGCCGAACTCCCTTCGGCGGAGCGGAAGTCAGGCCACCTCGTCGCGACGCCGCTCCACCACGAGGAACGCGTCGCTCTCCAGATCCATCACGACCGTGGCGGCCCGGCCACGCCTCCTGAGCTGAGCCGCCAGCTCCTCGGCCGGCCATGACCCACGCGGTCCACCAGCGGGAAAACGCCCAAGTACCGACATCGAAGCAGCCTCCCTCGACCCTCATGCGTGCTGTGTGCTGTAACTCCAGCGGTATCGGTTCGTCTGCCCGCGAACGGTGGCGGCATGCGCTGCGATGCGGAGCATGGTGGCCGGTCTCGTCGCGGCAGATGTGCCGAACGGCCGCCCGCCCACGGGAGTGGACGGGCGGCCGGGGGTCGCGCGGGTCGGTGCTTCGGTGTTCCCGTACGTCGGTCGAGGTGCGGCCAGGAGTCGAGGCGCGGCCGGGAAGGGTGCGGGCCCCTGGCGTGTCCTGACTCGGCTGTCCTCAGTGGCGGCTGCGGTTGCCGACGAAGAGGCGGTAGAGAGCGAGCACGATGACCGAGCCGACGATCGCGGCGATCCAGGTCGAGAGGTGGAAGAAGCCCTTGATGGAGTGGACGTGGAAGATCACCTTGCCCAGCCATCCGCCGAGGAGGCCGCCGACGATGCCGATGACCATGGTGATGAGGCAGCCGCCCGGGTCCCTGCCAGGCATGAGGGCTTTGGCGATGGCGCCGGCGAGAAGGCCGATCAGGATCCAGGCGATGATGCTCATGGCGCGTTCCGTCCCAACGTAGGTGGGCCCGCGCCGCCGGGGCGGCGGTGCGGGCGATGAAGTGTTCCGGGTGGCCGGGGGCCCTGTCGGGAAGAGTGCCCGGGTCGGGAACCGTTATGCCACTCGGGTCGGCCATTGGGGGGCACGGCGCCGGGGCACGCGGTCATGGCTCACGGCCGGGGTTCAGCTGTGGGAGACGGAGAGCTTGTAGAAGCCGACACGGGCGCCCTTGGTCGTGCTGCTCGACGACGACTGGTTGTACGAGCCCGCCTTGAAGTACTGGCGGTAGCCGTTGAACGAGGACGGGATCGCATAGTGGGTGGTGCTCCCGTTGACCGTCAGGTCGACGGTGTGCCCACCGGAGACGCCGATCGTGTAGTTCCATGTCTTGCCGACCGCCACATTGCCCACGGTGTGGAGGGTCTGGCCGCCCGAGGGTGAGTTCTCCGTGCCGAGGACGATGTCACCGTTGGCGCGGTAGTACAGCTCGACCAGCGGCTTGGTGGACGAGCCGCCCGTGCCGAGGTGGATCTGACCGACGCACACGTTGGAGGTCACCGACACCACGCGCAGCGTCGCGTCGAGGCGGTGGCTGCCGCTCAGGGACCAGTTCGCGGGGCTGCCGTCGCGGTTCATCTCGCGCAGCTCGGAGTGGGCGTAGTTCGAGTTCGGGGTGGTGACGCCCTTCTCCGGCGCCCAGAACGTCATCGCGCCATCCCGGGAGTCGCTGTAGAAGTACGTGTCCTGGAACCCGTTGGCTCCCTGGAGGCGGGACGAGGGGATCGTGGTCGGCGACCCCGGGGAGCCGACCGGCTCCTGCAGCTCCCACACGGAGAGGTCGAAGGTGCCGCCGGGTGCCACCGAGGCGGCCGCGCTGTCGGATGCGCCGACGCCGGACGCGGCAACTGCCTTCAGCTGGACAGGAGTTGCGGTTCCGGGGCCGGTGAAGGCGAGGCTGCCGACGGCGGCCGCGGCCGTGACGAGGGGGAGGAGCAGCGGACGTATGCGCATAGGAAAAGCCTTCCCGTGGGTGGGGTGTGGGTGAGGGGTGAGGGGTGAAGGCGGAGCGTCGGGCGCCGGGATGGCACCCGGGCGGCATTCCTTCGGTGAGTTCACCATCTTGAACAGAATGCCTGGATGTGAACGGGGAAACCGTAGGGCTCCGCCGTGGACGCGTCAATAGGTCGGACGCCGTGGTGCTGTCGGTGCCGCGCCTCGGTGAACTGCCGTCGGTCCGAATCGCGTTGGCGTACGACGTCGTCGCGTCGGCGCGCGTGTGCGCAAGAGCTCGGGGTACCCGGCGGGGCATGGGATCAGAAGCTCGGCCTCACTCAGCGCCCCGGCTCCAACGGCACACCTGGCGGGCGACGGCCGCGCGCGCCGCCGTCATCATCGTGGGCTTCATCTGCATGGTGGGCTTCGCGGTGCTGCTGGCCCGGGCGACCCTCGTTCCGTCGCCAGGGTCGGTCCGGTTCACGCATACCAACCTGCACCCGGGCGACTCGATTCGCGCCTACTTCGCCCAGCCCGACTGGCGGGACACGGTGAAGCAGGTCGGCGGCAACGTGGTGCTCGGCATGCCGTTCGGCGTACTGCTGCCGGTGCTGTTCCCGAGGACACGGGGACTGGTGCGCGTGGTGGCGATGACCGCCTTCGTGATGCTGACCGTCGAGACCGCCCAAGGGCTCCTCATCACCGGCCGGGCCTTCGACATCGACGACGTCATCCTCAACTCGCTCGGCGCCTTCACCGGTTACCTGCTCTTGGGGCGCCGCCTCGGCCGCGCGTTGCATCCCCGGCGTCACCACTGGTGGCAGCGGCGCAAGGACGAGGAGACCCCGATGCGGGAACCCGACGAAGCGGTGGCCCCCGCCGCCGACAGCCGTTGGCGGACACCTGCGCTGCGGCGGCTTCCCGCGATCCTGCGCGGGGCGCGCAAGCCGGCCCCGTGAACGGGACTCGGTATCCGGCCCAGTGAACGGGACCCGGCACGCGGCCGCGTGAAAGCCCGTCACCGGGCCGCGGGAGAGGCCGGCACCCAGTCGTGTGAAAGCCCGGCACCGGGCCCGTCACTCCGGCACCCGGCCGCGTGAAGGGACCCGGCACACGCCACTCGGTCACGCTCGCCCCGCACGCGCCCCGCACACGACTCGGCGCCCGGCGGTCATCGACCGCCGGGCGCCGGGTGCGTACTCACTCCGTGGTGATTCCGGTGATGACCGCGTCGCCGAGCGGCGCCTCGTCCTCGGCGTAGCCCGCCGTGCGCAGCGCGTCGGTGACCGTGCGGCGGGCGTCCTGCTCGGCGGTCCCGGTGTCGTCGGCCTCCACCTCCAGGCGCACGCTGAAGGCCGACGACCCGCTGTAGAACGTGAGCATCTCCAGGTGCTCGGCCTCTCCGAGACGGGTGCTCCGCGGATCGACGGGGCGCAAAGCCTGCTTGAGGGTCTGGGTCCGCTCCTCGGTGCGCTCGCCGAGAAGGGTTCCGGGGATCGTAACGACGTAGGTGGTCATAACCGTAGGAGGTGCCCAGTAGGCCGCCTCCGTACACCCCCGGCGTGACGCGAATAACGGAGCGTCAGTTCGCCCGGCGGCCCGGCGTGACCTGGGCGATCAGCAGGGCGATGTCGTCGTGGCGCTGGGGCGGCGGCAGCGCGGCGAGCAGCCGGTCGCAGGTCGCTTCGAGTGGCAGACGGTGGTGGGTCAGCGCGTCGAGCAGGGCACGCAGCCGGTCGTCGATGGGCTGGTCGCGGGTCTCCACCAGGCCGTCGGTGTAGAGCACGAGCCGGTCGCCGGGCGCGCAGTCGACCGTGGTGGCCCGGAAGGGGACGCCGCCGACGCCGAGCGGCGCCCCCGTCGGCAACTGGAGGAAGCGAGGGGCGCGGCCAGGCCGGTCCCAGATGGGCGGCAGATGGCCGGCGAGGGCGATGCGGCACTCGGTGCGGTGCGGGTCGTAGACGGCGTACACACAGGTGGCGGTGGTCTCGTCGAGCTCCGCGGTGATCCGGTCGAGGTGGCGCAGGACGTCGGCGGGGTCGAGGTCGAGGCCGGCCAGGGTGCGGGTGGCGGTGCGCAACTGCCCCATGGTGGCGGCGGCGTTGATGCCGTGGCCCATCACGTCACCCACCACCAGGGCGGTCTTGTCCCCGGCCACCGGGATCGCGTCGAACCAGTCTCCGCCTGCCTCACCGATCGCGGCCGCGGGCTGGTAGCGGTAGGCGACGTCGAGCCCGGTGGGCTGGGGCGGCTGACGGGGCAGCAGGTGGCGCTGGAGGGCGAGCGCGGCGTGGCGCTGCTGCTGGAACCAGCGGGCGTTGTCGATGCAGACGGCGGCCCGGGTGGCCAGTTCGAGGGCCAGAACCGCGTCGTCGTGGGTGAAGGGCTGCGGGTTGCGGGCCCGTTTCAGGTCGAGGGCGCCGAGGACTTCGCCGCGGGCGATCAACGGAACCGCGAGGTAGGAGTGGAGCCCGGCGCGGGCCAGCAGGCGGGCGGCTTCCTCGTCACGGGCGATGTTCCTCAGGTCGCCCGGGCCGACATGGCTGATCAGTACCGGCCGTGCGGTGGTGACACACCGGGTGACCAGGCGTTCCGCGTTGTACTTGGCGATGTTGCCCGGGGTGTCGGCGGCCTGGAGGGCGTCGGTGGGATAGGCCGCCGCGACCGCGAGGGCCCGGATCGCCACGGGTCCCGACTCGGGCTCCTCGCCGGCGCCACGCCCGTCGAGGACCGAGTCGAGGAGGTCCACGGCGGCGATGTCGGCGAAGTCCGTCACCACGAGGTCCGCGAGTTCGTGGGCGGTGCGGCTGAGGTCGAGGGTGGTGCCGATCCGGACGGAGGCCCGGGCGATCAGATCGAGGCGTCTGCGGGCCTCGGCGGCCTCGTTCGCCGCGTGGTACTGCTCGCTGACGTCCACGATCGAGATCGCGACGCCCAGGACGCGCCCCGCGGAGTCTTCGAGGCGGTAGTACGACACGTTCCAGGCGCGCTCGGTGGTGTCGTCCGGTGTGCGGCCGATCGCCGTCTGGTCGAGCAGCGGCACCCCGGTCTCCAGGACCCGGCGCATCGCCGACTCGATGGAGGGGGTATCGAGGAACGGCAGGGCGTCATGGACCGTACGGCCCATGTGCTCGTCGGCGGGTACGCCGTTGATGCGGGCCAGCGTCGGGTTGACCAGCACGTAGCGCAGATCGGTGTCGAGCACCGCGAGACCGATCGGGGACTGCGACACCAGGCGTACCGAGAGCGCGAGGTCCCGTTCGACGGCGCGTACCGTCGGCTCGTCGGTGGCGATGCCCAGCGCGTACAGGCTGCCGTGCTCGTCCTGGAGCCGCATGTTGCGGAACTCCACCATCCGCGTACGGCCGTCCTTGTGCCGGATGGGGAAGACACCCGCCCAGGTGCCGCCGCCGCTCATGACCCGGGCGAAGAGGTCGAGGACGAGAGGGCGGTGTTCCTCGGCGACGAGGAGCTTGGCGGCGGACTGACCGAGGGCCTCCTGCGCGTCCCAGCCGAACAGCTCCTGGGCCTGCGGGCTCCACAGGGCGATCCGGCCGTGCTCGTCCAGCACTATGGCGGCGACTCCCAGTACGTCGAGCAGGCCGCCGGGCTCGGACGCGGCGACGCGCACGGGGCCGAGCCGCTCCCCGGATACCTCGGATGCGTTCATCGTCGGCCCTTCGTCAGCCTGCCGGTGCCTCACTCCTGTCCCAGCGCCTTCACCATCTTCTCCCCGTCCGGTCCGATTGGCAGACCATGCGCGGCAGGAGAATCGTGACGAACACGGTGAGTGACGGTGGCTGCCACCCCTGCCGTGCGTCGGCGGGGCGGGCTCGATGGGAAGGCCGATCCTCAGCGGGACCGGCCGGACTGGGATTCCCGGTCCCCTCCGGAGGCCGAGTCGGTCCAGGGGCCGGGCTGCTCGTCACGCTGTTCGTCGTGGCGGGCCAAGAGCGCGAGCAGGGTGGCCACGGACAGCCCGGCCTCGGCGGGGTGCCGCAGGGGTGTGCCCGGCTCGATGCGGTACGTGTTCGAGCGGCCGTGCCGGGTGTGCGAGAGGTAACCCGCCTCCTCCAGGTCGGCGATGATCCGCTGGACGGCACGCTCGGTGAGTCGGCAGTGTGCGGCGATGTCACGCATGCGGGTCGACGGATCGTCGGCGATCGCGGCCAGGACGCGGGCGTGATTGGTCAGAAACGTCCAGCCGGCGTGAGGCTCGGGTACGGCGCCCATCCCCTGAGGGTATGACGGGGCATTCACGCAAAGAAACGGGGCATCGTGTGTCGTGCGTCCGACGGCTCTCGGGGGCGGGGCGGGGCGGGAGCGCGACGCACACCCCGGGATGGCATGTGAAGCAGATCACATTCCTTGGGTGTCACGTTCGGCGCGGGCCGAGTGTCTCGATGGGCATGGACGGATCGTGGGGAGGGGCGGACAGGATGCCGGGGAGTGGGGGAGGCGATGCGAGGGAGCGGGTCGTGGCTGAGGACGCCTTCACCGAACACCGCGCGCTGCTGTTCACCATCGCCTACGAGATGCTGGGCAGCGCGGCCGACGCCGAAGACGTGCTGCAGGAGAGCTATCTGCGGTGGAGCGCGGTCGAGCCGGGCGGTGTGGAGCATCCGCGGGCCTACCTGGTGCGCGTGGTGACCCGGCAGTCCCTCAACCATCTGCGCGCGGTCCGGGCCCGGCGCGAGGAGTACGTCGGCACCTGGCTGCCCGAGCCGATCCGCACCGGCCCCTCGGTGAGCGAGGACGCGGTTCTCGCCGAGTCGGTGTCGATGGCCCTGATGCTCGTCCTGGAGACGCTGAACCCCACCGAGCGCGCGGTGTTCGTGCTGCACGACGTCTTCGGCTACAGCCACGGCGAGATCGCCGCATCCGTCGGCAAGACCGAGGTGACGGTACGTCAGATCGCGCACCGGGCACGGCGGCACGTCCACGCGCGGCGGCGCCGCTTCGAGCCCGACTCCGAGGCCACCCGGGAGATCGTCCAGCGCTTCCTGCGCGCGACGTCGGCCGGCGAGATCCAGGGCCTGATGGATCTCATGGCGCCCGATGTCGTCCAGATCTCCGACGGCGGCGGAAAGGTGTCCGCGGCCCGCCGTCCGGTCACCGGCCACCTCGACGTCGCCCGGTTCGTCCTCGGCGTGGCCCGTACCAGCATCACCGGGGCCACCCGCATCGAGTACGCCACCTACAACGGCATGCCCGCGGCGCGGTTCCTGAACGACGGGGAGCTCGACTGGCTGGTCGCCTTCGAGATCCACGACGGACGCATCACCGGCCTCTACGCCATGCGCAACCCCGACAAGCTGCACCGCGACGACACGGTGCGGCCACTCGACAGAGGAGCAGACCGACCGTGGAAACCATGACCGCCGAGCGCGTCATCGACGCCCCCATCGACGAAGTGTTCGCCTGGCTCACGACGACCACCCACTACACGCGCTCGCCCCTGGTGCTGCGCTGCCGGCTGTCGCGGCGCGGCAAGGACGCGCCCTACGGCGTCGGCGCGGTGCGCAGCCACCTGTGGATGATCGGCTGGCTGAGGGAGCGGATCACTCGCTATGAGGCGCCGTACACCACCGAGTACGTGGTCGAGCGCAGTGTGCCGCCGTCGCGGCACGAGTTCGGCAGCATGACGTTCACCGAGGTGGACGGCGGGACCAGGGTGACCTGGACGACCCGTGCCGAGATGGCGATGCCGGTGGTGGGCCCCTTCCTCACCCGGGCCGTGGTGCGGCCGATGATCATCCGCTCGTTCGACAGCATCCTCGGCGCCGCCGAATCGGCGCTGACCCGCCACCCCCGCGCTGAGCGGAAGGCGACGGGCCGTCGGCGCCCGGCCTGAGGAACGGGCCGGTGCGAGGGGACGTCAGCCGTCGATGCGGTGCTGGGTCCAGAACGACGTCAGGTCCGTGGCTGTGGCCGCCTGGGCCGCCGCCTTGAACTCGGCGGTGGTCGAGACGCCGTACCAGTGTGAAGTGGCGTAGTCCTTGAGGAGTTTGGCCATGACGCTGTCACCGAGGACACGGCGCAGATCGTGCAGGGCGCACTTCCCGTAGCCGTAGACGACGGTCGAGTAGCGCGAGGAGTGCGCGTCCCAGTACGCCATCGAGTTGGTGATCTTCTCGCTGGACGACGCCCACGAGACGCTGTTCCAGCAGTTGGCGCCGGTCTGGTTCAGGGCAAGGTCCGTGGAGTAGTCGGCGAACGCCTCGTCCAGCCACGGGTTGTTGTACTCGTCGTCGCCGACGATCCCGTACCACCACTGGTGCCCTATCTCGTGGGTGAGAGCCGTGGTGGAAACCAGGTCGAGGACGAACCCGGGGTACTCCATGCCGCCGAACCAGTAGTTGTTGTCGATCACCGCGTCCAGCTCGCCGTAGGGGTAGGCGCCGAACCGGGCCGCGTGGGTGTCCACGGCGGACTTGGCGGTGGCCAGCATCGACTGGGCGCTGGAGGAGCTGATGCCCGAGACCGAGTAGATGTTGATCGCGGTGCCCGCGGGCGAGGTGCCGGAGATCTTGCTGAAGGGGCCGGCCGCCCAGGCGAAGTCGCGGACCTTGGCGGCGGTGGCCGTGGTGATGGTGCGGCCGCTGGTGCCGCGGGTGTCGACGGAGGTGCCGGTGGCCGGGACGAGGAGGCCGGTGGGGTGGTCCAGGGTCACCTTGAAGTCGGCGGCCAGCGAGTAGAACGACTCGCCGTTGTTGGTGTACGGATCCAGGTGCCAGCCCGCCGCGTCACGGATCGCGAGCACCGGCAGGGCGTTGCCGATGTTGTTGAACGCCCCGTCCGCGCCGAAGCGGTCGGCGCCGTTCGGCACGGTGATGCCGAGGTCGAAGCCGATGGTGGCGGACTGCCCCTGCGTCAGCGGCGCCAGAAGCGTCACCTTGAGGGCGGTGCAGGCGACGGAGAGGTCACCCGCGGTGCCGCCGGTCACGTTGGTGACCGCGATCGGCATCGCGGAGCAGGAGCCGTGGTAGTTGTCCCACAGCCTCAGATACACCTCGCTCAGCGGGGTGGCGGAGGCGTTGGTGAAGGTCGCGCTCTCGTGCCCGGTCCAGTTGGTGCCGCTCGTGTTGCTGCTCAGGCTGACGGTGTACGCCGGAGCGGCCGGCGTACGGGTCGAGTCCCCGGGCGGGGTCGTGCCGCCGGAGGTGTCGAGGGCGAGGTCGTCGAGGACGAAGCTGGTCTGGAGGCTGGAGTCCTCCGTGCCGGTGAAGGAGAGGCTCACGGTCTGCCCCGCGAACGCCGACACGTCGAAGGACTTCTGGACGTAGCCGGTGTTCTTGTCGAGGTTCGAGTACGTCGCCAGCGTCGTGCTGCCGATCTTCGCCGTGAGCTTGTCGTACGCGGTCGACGACGTGGTCTCGGCGGTGTCGACGTGCAGCCAGAACGTGAGCTTCGCGGAGCTGCACCCCGAGGGGATCGTGACGCTCTGGGAGAGCGTGTCGGTGTGCGTGCTGCCGACACCGTCGAGCCAGGCGAAGCCGGCGCCGCCGTGCGCGCTCTCGCCCGCGCGATTGGTGATCACGCCGCTGGACGACTGGGTCCAGGGTGAAGTACCGCTCTCGAAACCGCCGTTGGCGATGACCTGTGCCGGGGTGCAGGCCGCGGCGGCGCTCGGCGCCCGGTCCGGCGCGGCCGACGCCGACGTGGCGGGCAGAGAGACGGCAGCCAGCGCGGCGACCGCGCATGCGGTCACCGCGAAGGACTTGTGGGGGGTGGGTCTCACACGGAACTCCTTGGAGGGGGCCGGGTCTCCGGCCTGCTCGATGGCCGCCCGGCCGGCTTGGGTGCGCCGCAGGGCGACCGCGGACGGTGTGCATCGCGTGCACGATCGCTGAGGTGAGAACTCTTGCTGTGTCTCCCCGGGTCAGGGCGACAGCTGGGGGGAAGCTTCGCAGGTATGACCGGTCCATGCCAAGAGAACTTCGCGCCCGGCTCGCCCTGCATCCGGTTCCCTCGGGATCCGGCTCCCTCTGGAAATTGACAGGCTCGCGCCATCGACACCATGATTCCACTAGTTGACTAATGGAATCGGTCGGGAGGGGGAGCATGAGCGGCGCAGCCATGTCAGGGGAGAGCGAGGGCGGGAGCCGGGGCGAGGGCGGGGGTGGGGGCCGGTGGGCCCTGGAAGCCCACGGGCTCGGGAAGAAGTACCGTCGGCGATGGGCGCTGCGGGAGGAGACCTTCCGGATCCCGGCCGGCCGCGTCTGCGGGCTCGTCGGTCCCAACGGGGCAGGGAAAAGCACCCTGTTGGGGATCGCGGCCCGGCTCGTCGAGCCGACCCGCGGCGAGTTGCGGATCTTCGGCCGGCCGGTCGGCGACCCGTCCGCGATGCCCCGGTACGCCTATCTCGGCCAGGACAAGCCGCTGTTCAAGCGGTTCACCGTCGCGGAGAGCCTGCGCATGGGCCAGGAGCTCAACCCCGGCTGGGACCAGGCCGTGGCCGAGCGGATCGTGCGCGAGGGGAAGCTGTCGCCGGACGCCAGGATCGGCAGTCTCTCGGGCGGCCAGCGAACCCGGGTGGCGTTCGCGCTCGCCTTCGGTAAGCGCCCCGACCTCCTGCTCCTGGACGAGCCGATGTCCGACCTCGACCCACTGGCCCGCGACGAGATCGCGTCGCTGCTCATGTCGGAGGTGGCCGAACGCGGCACCACCGTCCTGATGTCGTCCCATCTGCTCGCCGACCTTGAGCACATGTGCGACTTCCTCCTGGTCGTGGCCGACGGCCGTGTCCGGATGGCGGGCGACACCGACGAGCTGGTTCCGCTCCACACCCTGGTCACCGGGGTCACCGTCGACGGGGAGCTGCCCAGCGCGCTGCAAACGCACACCGTGATCGATGTCCGCACCGGGGGACGGCAGTTCACCGCCCTCGTCCGCCACGAAGGCCCCCTCGACCCGGCCTGGCAGCTCACCGAACCCAGCATCGAAGAGGTGCTGCTCGGCTGTCTCCGCCACCCGGAGGCGCCCGCGCTGCTCTCCCCGACCGCCGTCCCCGGCCACCGAGAGGAGCGCGCGGCATGAGCACCCTCACCCGCACTCCCGCCTCGCAGGACAGGACGTACGCCTCGCGCCGACGGGTGCGCGGCCTGGCCTGGCTGATGGCGCGTCAGCATCGGGCGCCGCTCATCGCGTGCGGCGCCGCCACGGTCATCGGCGCGCTCTGGATGATCCACGAGCGTTCCGTCGCCCTGGACGCCCTGCACGCGGCGGGCTGGCCCGCGAAGCCCGCCGACACGCTGGGCGGAGACACGCTGCACCGTATCGACACGGCGTTCTTCGACGTAGCCCGCTACCTGGGGTATCTGCCGCTCCTGTTCGGCGTGTTCGTCGGCGCCCCGCTCATCGCGTCCGACCACGAGTCCGGCACCGCCCGGCTCGTCTCCACCCAGTCGGTGCCCCGGCTGCGCTGGCTGCTGTGGAAGGCGGGGTTCGCGCTCGCGCTCGCCGTGGTGACCACCGGCGTGCTGGGCGGAGTGTTCGGCTGGTGGTGGCGGTCGGTGCGCCCCGCCGTCTCCAGCACGTGGTTCGACGGCACGGTCTTCGGCAACAGCCTCCCGGTGCTGACCGCCCTCGCCGTGTTCACCACTTGCCTCGGCATCCTGATCGGTGTCCTTGTCAGGCGCGCGGTCGCCGCGATGGTCGTCACCTTCTTCACCTCGGCCGGGGCGCTCCTCGTCGCCGACCGCTTCAAGGCGCGGCTCGCCACCCCGCGACGAGTCGCCTTCCCGCTGGGCGGCCACCACCCCGCCGTCCTCGCCCACGGGGTGCAGGTCGACCAGTGGGTCGGTACCGCGTCCGGCAAGGTCTACGGCTGGGGCACGTGTATGAACGACGAAGCCGCGGAAGCCTGCCGCGCCCGGCTCGGCATCGTCAACTCCGTGTGGGACTACTTCGGCGACGACCAGATGGCCACGATCCAGTGGACCGCGACGGGACTCCTGCTGGGCGCGGGCGCCCTCATGGTGGCCCTGGCCGTGTGGCGCGCACGACGCCAGGCGCTGTAGCCGTGCGGAGATCCGTATGATCTCGACGCGCCGAACGGTCCGGGCCGGCACCCGGCCGGCCGGGGATCCGGGCGTAACCGAGGGCAGGGGAAGGAGGCGGGTGCGATGGTCGTGTTCCGCATAGAGCGGCGCAGTGGCGTACCCGCGTACCTCCAGATCGTGCACCAGGTGGAGCAGGCTCTGCGGATGGGGGCGCTCGGCGAGGGCGACCGGCTGCCGACCGCGGCGCAGGTCGCCGCCGACACCAAGGTCAATCCCAACACCACGCTCAAGGCCTACCGGGAGCTGGAGCGCGCCGGTCTCGTCGAGGTGCGGCAGGGCGCGGGCACCTTCATCACGCGCTCTCTCTGTGCGCCCGGCGCCGAGCCCGACTCGCCCCTCCTGGCGCGGCTCGCCGACTGGATGCGGGAGGCGGCCGCCGCGGGCCTCACGGAGCAGGAGATCGCGCACCTCTTCGACGTGGTCCGCGCCCGGATGTATCCGGCGTCACCGGCCCCGGTGGCTCCTTCCTGACGCCCGGTCGACGGCCCTTGCGTGGCTGCGGCTGTGGCTGCGGCGGTCGGCGGCACCCGCGGCCCGCGACCGCCCGCACCGGTCAATGTTTTTCTGCCGGAGCCGTGCTGCGAGCAGTTCCGTCGTCCGCGCCGCACGACGGGTCGGCCGATGCCTTGGCGACCGCGGCGCACAACCGCTCCCGTACCCCCTCGGGCAGCGGCGTGCCCGCGGCGGACTCCACCACCTGCTCGGCCAGGCTGCGCAACTTGGTGTTGGTGTGCTGGGAGGTGGAGACCAGTACTTTCCAGGCGTCGTCGGCGCTGACGGCGAACGCCGCCATGAGGATGCCGCGCGCCAGGTCGATGGTGCCCCGGCTCTGCATCGCGCGGCGCAACTGCTCCAGTTCCCTGCGCAGTTCGGCGCCGGGATCACCCGCCGGTGCGGTGGCGCCGGGAGCTTCGCCGGTGCCCGGCGCCCGCTCCGTCGGTACAGCCCGGGTCAGGGCCTGCTCCTTGCTGTTCAGCAAAAGTTTGAGGGCGGAGCAGTCGCAGAACTCGACGTCGCCCAGGTCCAGTTGGATCCCGCCGTCCGATCCGAGGGGGAGCTGGAGGGCGTGCCGCAGCTTCTGGTCCTCGCTGAGGTCGAGCTCGCCGCACACGCTGACGACCACGCGGTCGCCGGTGGGACGGCTGAAGACCGTCACCCCGGACAGCTGTCGCGTACCGGGCGGGCCCCCCGGCCGCCCGCAGGCGCCGGCCGTGCCGGACCGGGATGATTCACAGTGCGGCATGGCCATCTCCCCTGCGCACTAAGGCAGTTCCTCTCAGGAACAGGGTGGCGTGCAGAGGCAACACACGTCAAGCGATACATGAAGTCGCGTTCCGGTATTCCTGAACGTGAACCGGCGGGCCTACGATGCGTCCATGGGAGCAGTGCCGGAACCGCACACCGGATGGACGTTCATCACCAACCACGCGCGCGTGTTGGCGGCCATCGCGGAGGACCAGAACGCGAGGATCCGAGATATCGCCGCTCGGTGCAGACTCACGGAGCGCGCCGTGCAGAAGATCATTTCCGATCTGGAGCAGAGCGGCTTCCTGTCCCATGCCCGTGAAGGGCGCGGCAACACCTACCGGATCGAGTCCGGAAAGATCCTGCGCCACCCCGCCGAGGCGGAGGCCGGACTCACCGTGGCTGCCCTCCTCGGCCTCCTCGCCCAGGACGAGGCGCACCGCGCCGACGTGCCGCGCGCCGGCCGGCCCGGCGGCACGCGCCCGGCCGGCGGCGGCCGTCCCTGACGGCGCGCCGGCGCTCCGATGGCGGGGCGCGGCCGGTGGCGGCCTGATCTCGCGGGTGACGCTGGCCGGTTTGCGAACTGGTCGTGACCCGCAGGCCCCGAGAGGATGCTCCCCTGCCGGGTGGGGCCATCGAGAGGGCGGGAACAGATGCGCATACGACGAAGAGGGCTGTGGGAGACAGGACCGCGGGAGACGCGGGCCGGGGTGCTGACGCGCGGCATGGTCGCGGCGGCGATCGCCTGCGCCGGCGTGACGGGGATTCCCGCGGTGGCGCAGGCGGCCCAGGGCCCGCAGGCGCCCCAGGCCACGCAGGCGGCTCAGGCCAACCAGGCGGGGCCCACCGCTGCCGCCGCCTCCGCGGCCTGCGGTACGGATCCCGGCGCCCAAGGCCTCGCGAGCTCGCCTGTCGCCGACAGCCTGGTCTCCGTGGACCGCGCGGACGGCCGGATCGCACAGTTCCAGCTCTTCTACGACACCACGGCCACCAGGGGCCTGCCGTTCGTCTGGCACCGCGAACAGACTGCGCCCGGCGGTGCGTTCGGGGCGTGGCAGCGGGTGAGTGCGGCGACCGTCGGCCCGAAGAGCTACTCCATCGCGGCGATGGAGAACTCCGCGGGCGGCTTGGAGCTGCTGTTCTCGACCTACGGCACGTTCTGCCACTCGGTCGAGAACGCGGGCGCGAGCGCCTGGAGCAGCCCCGACGCGTTCGGGCTGGCCCCGGCTCCGTACCACGGTGGTGTCGTGCTGTTCAAGGAGCGCGACGGCAGCATCGACGCCTTCGCCTCGGGCGCGGGGAACGGCAGCACCATGCAACTGCGCCACCAGCAGAGCGCCGCTGCCGGCTGGGGCCCGGTGCTGGCCACGGGCCAGGTGCCCGGCCAGGACGTCGGTCTGAGTCAGCCGAGCTCGGTCGAGCAACTCCCCGATGGCGGGCTGCACTTGACGGTCCGCGAATGGAACCGGGACCGGATGTGGGAGATCTACCAGACGGCTCCCGGCGCAGGATGGGGCCCATGGACGCTGATGGCGCCGGGTGCGGCGCCCGCCACACAACGACTCACCGCGGGGACCCAGTTCGCCGAGGGGGCGGCGGCGCCCCGGCTGAACCTCGACCGGACCACTGGCCTCCACGACGGCGACATCGTCAAGTTCACCATCGCGGGCGGGCCGCCCGGCGGCTACGTGTGGGTCAAGGAGTGTGCTCCGTCGGCCTCCGCCGCCACCTGTGATGACGACACCGGCCGTCAGTTCCGGGTGTACCCCGATGGCACGTACCAGCTCTCACCGAAGAAGCTGTACGCTCAACTCGTCACTACAGCAGGGTCGTTCGACTGCCGCACCGCTTCGTCCGCCAACCCGTGCACCCTGGCCCTGACCGACAACAACGGGGCGCTCCTGACCACCGTCCCGCTGCGTTTCGCACCGCATGGGCGCCTGGAGGCGCCGCCCACCCTGAATGTGAACCCCGACACGGGACTCGTGGACGGCCAAGCCGTGCGGGCGACGGGCAAGGGCTACGAACCGCAGTACCACTCGCTGATCATGGAGTGCGTCACCGGCGCCACCGACACGCTCGGCTGCCGGCCGCGTTCCCGGCCGCCGGCCACGACCGACGCCGGACACCTGGACGAGACGGTGACCGTATCGGCGACGTTCACCGCCATCGACGGCCGCTCGATCGACTGCCGTGCCGAGAACGCCTGCGAGCTGGTGGTCTTCGGCACCAGGGTCCGGGGCCCGGAAGCGGTCCGCCACCCGCTCGCGTTCGCACCGCCACCGCCCGCGGGAAGCTGAGCGCGCCCCGAGTCGTCCGAACCGGCCCCGCCGCACGCCACGGCGGGGCCGGCCCTCAACTCGCCGCCGCGGCCCGGTAGGGACGGAAGAAGGCGCGCAGCTCCCGTGCGTACAGCTCGGGCTCCTCGAACGGCGCGAAGTGGCCGCCACGCTCGGGCTCGGTCACCCGCACGGCGTTCGCCACGCGGTGCAGCCACGCCCGCGGCGGACGGACGAGGTCGCCGGGGAAGATCGAGAAACCGGACGGCACCTCGACCCGCCGGGAGAGCTGGGCCGGCGCGATCGCCGCGTTCGCGTGGTACATCCGCATCGAGGACCCGATGGTCTCCGTCAGCCAGTACAGCGTGACGTTGGTGAGAATCTCGTCCTTGGTGTAGCTCCGTTCGATGTCACCGCCGCAGTCGCTCCACGAGCGCAGCTTCTCGACGATCCAGGCCGCGAGTCCGGCCGGCGAGTCGGTCAGCCCGAACGCGGCGGTCTGCGGCTTCGTGCGGTGCATGGCGGCGTACGCGCCCTCGGCCGCACCCCACGCGGCGCCGCCTTCGAGCCACGCGTGCTCCTCCGGCGCGAGCTCTGCCGGGTCGCCGAAGAAACGGGGCACACCCGCGTCGGTGCGGTGGACGGCGACGACCCGGTCGGGGTGGTCGAGCGCGAGGTAGCGGCTGACATGGCTCCCGACGTCACCACCGGCCGCGCCGAAGCGTTCGTACCCCAGGACATCCATGAGCTCGGCCCACAGCCCGGCCACCGCGATGGAGTCCAGCGGCGCGCCCGTGGGGCGGTCGGAGTAGCCGTAGCCCGGCATGTCGGGCACGACGACGTCGAAGGCGTCGGCCGGGTCGGCGCCGTGCGCGCCCGGGTCGGTCAGGAGCGGAACGACCTTCGAGTAACGCCAGAAGGAGTCCGGCCAGCCGTGGCTGAGCACGAGCGGCAGTACCGGCCCGGTCGGCGCGACGGCCCGGGCGTGCACATAGTGGATTCCCAGCCCGCCGACCGGGACGCGGAACCGGGGGAGTCGAGCGAGGGCCGCCTCCTGCGCCGGCCAGTCGAACTCCTCCGCCCAGTAGGTGACGAGTTCACGGAGGTAGGCGAGATCGGTCCCCAGCGACCAGCCCGCGTCCTCGGGCGCGTCGGGCCAGCGGGTCGCGCGCAGCCGCGCGCGGAGGTCGTGGAGCGCCTCGGGGGCGGTCCGCGCGAGGAACGGCTCGGGGCGGGGGTGTGCGGGAGACGGCTCGGGGTGGGGGTGTGCGTCCGGCATGGACGCACCCTACCGAGCGGGCCGTGACCGACGGCGCCGGGCGACCGCCGCGCCGGTCGCTCGGGGATGGCTGCCAAGCTGCTGGTTGTTGCTGCTGCCCCCCGGCCCGTCGACGCTCCCTCGGCGGGCGCCACTCCACGCCCCACGGCCGCGCGCCACCTCGACAACCCGCACGGCTCGGGGCCCGGGTATCCCGTTGCGGTGGCTCGGACTCGACCCTAGGGTCGGGGCATGTCCCTGCGCGTACGTATACGTCAAGCCCTGCCCGAAGCCATGCGCGCCCGCGACAAGGCCGCCGTGAGCGCGCTGCGTTCGGCGCTCGCCGCGCTGGACAACGCCGAGGCGGTGCCGGTCGGCGCGGCCAAGCTGCGCGGCGTGGCCCTGGAGGATTCCCCGACGGGTGTCGGAGTGACCGAAGCGGTACGGCGTGAACTGAGCGAACCGGAGATGGCGGACATCGTGCGCCGCGAGATCACTGAACGCCGTTCCGTGGCGGCGGAGTTGACCGCCCCGACCCACGCCGGCCACGCCGCGCGGCTCCAGGAGGAAGCGGCCGTACTGGGCCGGTTCCT
This sequence comes from Streptomyces sp. NPDC048361, assembly GCF_040651795.1. NCBI lineage: Bacteria > Bacillati > Actinomycetota > Actinomycetes > Kitasatosporales > Streptomycetaceae > Streptomyces > Streptomyces sp. NPDC048361. Next base: position 67,291 of record NZ_JBEZKW010000018.1, on the reverse strand, counting down.
GGACGAGCCGGCCGCGGAGTAGCTTCGGCGACTCCTGGTGATCGGTGGCCGCGGAGTGGCTTCGGCGGCTCCGGATGATCGGTGTGCCCGGAGCCGTCCCGCCGCGCTCGACGCCGGCCAAAACATCAACCGCGTTCTCTGACAGGGGAGTTCGAGATCACGTCGAACTCCCCTTGTGCGACGTCCGTGATGTCAGCGCCCGGAATGGACTTCGAGTGCCGCGCGCACGGCTGACTCCACGGCCCCCTCGATCCAGGCCGGCTTCAGGGACGTGTGGTCCCCGGCGAAGTGCAGCGGGCCTTCGGGGGTGGCGATCTCGGGAAACAGTTCGGTGTGCTGGCCCGGCAGGAGGACGGAGGCCTCGCCGTACGCGTACGGGTCCCGCGCCCAGCTCTGGGTGCGTCCCGCACCGGTGTAGAAGATCTCGATCCGCTGACCGTAGATCTCCTGGAGTCCGGCCAGGGCGTGCGGATAGCGGGCGTCGTCGTCGAAGGAATCCCAGCGCATCGCATCGTCGGCCCAGGTGTAGGAGGCGAGCACGACACCGCCCGGGCTGTCGGCCACGGGGTGCGACGGGTTGAAGGTGAACCGGTTGGGGTTGTCACTGATCGAGCCTCCGCCGAAGCTGCCCACCGCGCCGGGCTGGTCACGGGTGACGGAACGGTAAGCGGCGTAGTAGGCACGCTGGTTGGCGGAGAGGCGCTCACCGGTGACGGAGTCGTGCCGGCCGAGCAGTCTGCCGTCGTCCGGAGCAAGGCCCCGGCGGTAGGAGTCGTACAACCCGGGCCCGATCGTGGCGAGCTCCCGCTTCCAGTCCTCCTCGCCGAACTCCCACCAGCGGCGGCTGAATTCGAGGAGCACCTTGGTGGCGCTGTCGTAGTGGAGCTCGGTGACGGCCCTGCGCTTGCCGTACGACATGAGGGGCGCGACCTGAATGTGCCGCAGCCCCGAGAACGGCACGGTGACGATGGCGAGGTCGGCCGTGAACTGCTCGCGTACGGGGGCGCTTTCGCGACCCTCCGACACCGTGTCGATCCATACGTGGGGTCCGTCCGCGCTCACATGCGGGGTGTCGGTGTGGGGCCGGGACGGGTCCCAGTACTCGATCCTGGTGACGCGGCGGTCGAAGTGGATGCTGTCGCCGACCTCCTTGAGCAGGGCGTCGGGCAGCGCGGCGGTGCCGCCGCGCAGCTCCCAGAAGGCCGTGTCGGGGCTGATCAGCGCCGCGTCGAGAAAGCTGTGGATGAAGGAGAGGGGGAGGCGCGACGTGAGGTCTTCCAGGCAGCCCACCAAGTCGATGGTGGGCTCGTCGAGCTTGGCGTACTCGCTCAGGAAGCGGCGCATCGACCAGTCACCGAAGCGCTCCACGACCCGCGCCCACCCGGCGACCATCTCGTCGGCCGGCTTGTCCACGCGCCGCCCGTCGGAACCGACCGTGCTGAACTCGTCCCGCACCGGAGCCAGGGCATCGCTGAGGATCTTGCTGGAGGGAACGTCCCACAGTGCGCGGGGCACACCGAACGAGCGGTTCACCCGGCGCGGAGCCCGCGCGTAGTCGGCCCGCCGGACACGTACGCCGTTGACATGGATCCAGGTACGCAGCGCGGGGCTTCCGTCGGCGTTCTGGTCGACCAGCCGGAACCTCTGCCGGGCCACCCCGAGATGGTCGATGAGCGCCATGACCAGGGGGTGGCTCTGCGGGATCCGCATGGCGCCGGCCTCCGCGTACTGCCGGGGGTCGGCGAACGGCTGCTCGGCCTGCTCGTGGCCACCGGTCCTGAAGGTCTTGATGCGGCCGCCGGCCCGGTTGCCGTTGGCCTCCACGAGGGTGACCTGGTGCCCGGCGCGGCGCAGCAGCAGCGTGGCGACGAGGCCCGCCGGTCCCGCCCCGACCACGAGGACCTTCTTGCGGGCCGTGGCCGACCGGGGGAGGGCGCCGCCCACCAGGACGTGGCGGTAGGCCGGAACCAGATCACGGCCATCTGGACCCCGCATCAGCAGGGCGCGCGCGACGGCGAGGCAGCGCTGGGACAGCGACGCGGGTGCGGCGGGGGCGAGGACGGGAGTCGCAGCCGTGGCGGCCGTCGCGGTCGCGGGAGCCGCCGCGCTCGTGGCGACCGCGGCGACGGTCGTGGCCGTGCCGATGGCGAAGCCGCGCCGGGACAGGGGAACGGGCCGGGAGGAAGTCCCGGTCGTGGGAGACGAGTGCATGGCCTCACCATGCCGTCCGCCACCCTGCCCACCGGACCGGGCACGCTCACGCATCCACGCGCCATTAGCTCAGATGGCGTACGTCCGGCGGGACTTCGGCCGGCCGCGCGCGCTGCGGGCGCGGGGGCGTCGGGAGGGGTACCGCGGGAGGGCCGGCGGGTCCATCGGCTGTCGGCACGATGGACCCGAGCCCCGGCCCCGGCTACTTGTTGTCGAGCGCGCGCTTCAGCTGTGCCTTGTCCATGCTGGAGCGGCCGTGGATGGTGCGGCGCTGCGCCTCGGCGTACAGCTGGTCCTTCGTCGGGCCCTGCGATCCGCTGTGGGAGCGCTGGCCACCCCGCTTTGAGGACGACATGTCCTGGGTGGAGCTCTTGCTCGCGGTCTTCGACTCACCCGAACGAGCCCGCTCCTTGTTGACGGTACGCGCGGCGATCTCCTTGGCGCGCTTCGTGCTCTCGCCCCTGTCCTCGGCGCTCTCCTTGATGTGCTCGTACTGCTGTTCCCGCTTGGGGCTCGATCCGCTGGGCATGTCGTCTCCTCGGCTGTCTCCGTGATCGGGGGATCACCTTCACCTTGTGCCGCCGCCGACCGCTTCGCACTCGGGAGGCGGCTCGACGGCTGAGCCGTCATGAGGGGCCGGTCAAGGCTCGGCGTTGCCGGCCCGGTTCAGGACGACCGCGCTGCGCGTACCCCGGGCCCACGCGTCGAACCAGGCCGCGCGGGGCGGTGACGGCGGCCGGAGACGACGAGCGACACGGGCGCCCGGGAGTGTGACTCGACGCGCCCGGGTGGGTGCGGTGATGGCTCGATGTGTCCGGGGTGGGTCCGGGGCGATGGCCCGATGTGTCCGGGGTGGGCTGCGGGGCTGGTGGCTCGGCATGGACGGCCGGCGCGGGTTCAGGGCGCTGTGGGCAGGTCGCACCAGGCGATGCTGTGCTCCAGGAGGCTGCCCATGACCAGACGCCCTTCGCGTTCGGCGACCGATGTCGTCATGCGGAACCGCCTTCCGGTGCCACGCAGTTGACGCACGATCCGGCCGTGTTCGTCGACCTCGATGGCGCGGGCGCCGGAGGCGGGCGGTGACGGCAGGCACCGGGCGGCGGCCGCCACCGTCCGGCGGACGCCGGGGGCGGCGCGGTGCAGCCATTCCAGCGGTGGTGTGCGCGGCCCGGCGAGCGCGACCCAGAAGCCGCCACCAGGGCTGCGGGAGACATTGTCGGGAAAGCCCGGAAGGGTGTCGGCGAGCGTGTCACGGCGGCCCGCGTCCGGGCCGCCGAGCCACAGCCGGGTGAGCCGCCAGGCGCCGGTCTCGGCCACCACGACGAACGACTCGTCGGCCGACAGAGCCACCCCGTTGGCGAACTGGAGCCCGTCCAGGAGCACTTGGGGTTCGCCCCCCGGTGCCAGCCCCACCAGGAGACCCGACGGCTCGTGTTCCACGATGTCGGACAGCCAGTCGTCCAGGCCGTGACGCCGGCTGGACACCGTGAAGTAGACCGTGCCGTCCGAGGCCGCCACCGCGTTGCTGCAGAACCGCAGGGGCGCCCCGGCCACGGAATCGGCCAGCACCTCCACCGCGCTCCTCCGCGGGTCGCCGGGGTCGATCCGGAGCAGTCCCCGTTCCGCGTCGCACACCAACAGCCGCCCGTCGGGAAGGACTTCGAGCCCGAGAGGCCGTCCGCGGGTGTGGCCGACCTCCTCGACCCCGGCGGGGCGGCCGGGCGCGGGAAACGTGATCCGCAGTACCCGCCCGTCGCTCACACCGGTCAGCACTCGTCCGGAGCCGTCGAAGACGACGTCCTCGGGGCCGGCGCCGCCCAGCGCGATACGGCTTGGCGACGGTAAGGGCGCGGAGTGGGGGCGGTTCGCCGCCGGCCGGCGCCTCACGCGGCGCGGCGCAGACGCCGGGCGCGCAGGCAGCGCTTCATCTCCTCGGCGTAGGGGAGGCCCACGCCGAGTCCGATGGTCACGCCCAGGGCCGCCAGATAGCGGGCGGGCAGCGGCCGTTCCTTGGGCAGCAGCTTCCAGTCGTCGGCGCCCGGCCCGCCCCGCACGGCGGCGCGTACGGCCTCCGGGTGCAGACAGGCGACGAACGCCATCGCCGTCAGGGGGAGCACTTCGAGGAAACTGTGGATGTGCTGCTCCACCGGCCGGACCTCACGGCGTCCGGTGGCGAAGCTGACGTCGTACAGTGCGGTGGCGCCGTGGGCGAGCGCGGCACCCCCCATGACGGACAGGACCAGCGGATTGACCTTGGCGAGGAGCCCGATGGTCACCGGGATGCCGGCCTCGGTCATCATCAGCGCGTGCACCGCCGACTCCCGCGCGCCCGAGGTGTCCTCGATCTTCGTACGCCGGTGCATCCACCAGTCCGCGACGCCGGGCACCACCCACAGGGGCAGTACGCCGTAGAGCAGGAAGCGGCGGTTGGCGGCCTCGACCCCGGAGACGGACGTCGAGATCGGCAGGTCGCGTCCCTGGCGCCAGCGGGCCCAGGCGCGGACGGGCAGGCGTATCGGGGCAGGTGTGGTGGGCGGCATGGCAACCCTCTCGTTGCGTACGGGACCGGGCTGGGCGCGGGCGGATCAGTCGCGGCTGCGGCGCCGGTGGCTGGTGTCGCACCACGGATAACTCCGGCTGCGACGGCAGGTGCACAGGGCCACCGTGCAGCGCTCCGAAACGGCGGTGGTGCCGTCCTCAAGCACCACCTCCACGGGGCCCTCGACGAGCAGCGGCCCTTCCCGTTGCATGTGGATGCGCCGGGCGGCGTCAGAGGGGTCGTTCGGCACGGATGACCACCAGCTCTTCCATTGTGTCGTCGTCGCTGATCAGCCCCTGTTCCACCAGCCACTCGCGCCGGGAGCGCAGGACCGGCCCGAACGGAATGAACCGGCGGTCGGCCACCGCGGCCTTCAGGCCCTGCTCACGCAGTTCGACCAGGGTCGCCTGCGGGTCGCTGAGTGCCGAGTGGACGATCAGGAGCACACCCCCGGGCCGCAGCAGACGAGGCGCCTCGCGGCAGATGCGGCCAAGGAGCAGCCGCCCGTCGTGTCCGGCGTCCCAAGCCCGGGCGGCACCGCGCTCGGGGAGGGTGGGGGAGAGGGCGGGAACATAGGGCGGGTTGCTCAGAATGAGGTCGTAGGAGCGCCCCACGAGCGGCGAGAGAAGATTGCCGCGCACCACCCGGACCGGCACTCCGGCCAGCCGGGCGTTGAGGCGGGTGCTGATCACCGCACGCCAGGAGATGTCGACCGCGGTGACCCGGGCGCCGAGCCGGGCGGCCGCGAGGGCGAGCGCGCCGGTGCCGGTACCGATGTCGAGGACCTCGGCGCCCGCGGGCACCGCTTCGTCGTGCAACGCGTCGGCCAGCAGGTCGGTGTCGTCCTGCGGGTCGTAGACGCCGGGGAGAGCGATAAGAGTCACGCCCCCCGAGTACCCGACAATCCGTGATAGATCCGCGCGAATTTGCGTTTAGTAGGAGAAATCGTTGGGGCTACTGGGGAAGAGGGCTCCGCAGTGACGAGTTCCGCGCCTTCCAGTGCCCCAGCAGGTGGTCGGCGAACCGGTCCTCCAGGAACACGGTGGCGTCGATGCCGAACACGACGTCGTCGGCCAGCTCCGGCTCCTGCTCCAGAAGCCCGCCGATCACCTCGTGCCGGACGACCTGCTCGTGCACCGCGTCGGCCTCCACGTGCTCGGTGTAGAAGAACTCCGCCGCGGGACCCGCGCCCGCCCGCTTCATCGCGAGGGCCATACGCCGCGAGGACGGCGAGGAGGTGACCTCCAGCGTGGCGAAGTGGCCGAGCAGCGCCCCGCGCAGGCCGCGCCGCAGCCCGAGGAGCGACATGAGGTTGACCGTCGCGAGCATCTCGGCGCATCCGGCATCCACATAGCGCCCGTACGCCGTGTCCAGGCCCAGATCCTCCATCAGGTCGGCGAAGAGGCGGGCGTGCACCCGCTCGGCGCGGCCGCCGCCCCATTCGTCGAACTCGACCGCCGCCATGCCCGCCTTCGCCCGGCCCCACAGCCGCGGCAGCACCCAGGCGTGCGGATCGGCTTCCTTGAGGTGGTAGAGCGAGCGCTGCACGGCGTACTCGCGCAGCTGCCACAGTTCGCCCTCGTCCTGCAGGAAGTGGGACACCCCGGTGCCGTGGACCGGCTCGACGAGAAGCTCGGCGAAGGCGTCGTCGACCCCGTGGTCCCGCGTCGCGTCCTGGCGCAGCGCGCCGAGGAACCGGCCCTCCAGCAGGGCGCGCAGCGCGATGAGCCCGGGGTCCCACTCGTACGCGTCGTCCACGCCGTCGAAGCCCCGGTAGTGCAGCTCGTAGCCGATGTACAGGGCGAGCTGCAGATCGTCGCCGTACGGTGTTGCGCGCTCGACGGCGCTCGCGTCGGGAAGCCGGGCCGTCTCGCCGCGTACATAGCCGGCGATGCCCGCGGAAAGCTCACCGCGGGAAACCGGGAGGGCTGGGCTTCGCTGCGCACTGATGGTCATGATCTACGCCTACCCGGTGAGCGCCGGGTGCAACAGGCACCCGGGTGCTGAATCGCGAGGGAACTCCCTGATGGAGAGGCCTCCTGAAGCGGCGCCACAGCGGACTCAGCCGGACCCGGCAAGGCCGGACCCGGCAAGGCCGGACCCGGCAAGGCCCGTGGTGCCCGGGACGCGGATCTCGAACCACACGGTCTTCCCCTGCCCGGTCGGCACCCAGCCCCACGCCGCGGACAGCTTCTGCAACAAATAGAGGCCGTGACCCGAGGTACGCGCGGGGCGGTGCGGGCCGTGGGGGCGGGGACGGACGGGGCTGCGGTCGCTCACACCCACCCAGAGGCTGCCGTCGCGTCGGTCGAAGCGGAGCTCGTACGGCTCGCCGCCGTGCACGCACGCGTTGGTGACGACCTCGGACACCAGGAGCAGCGCGTCTCCCACGACCGTGCCGGCCTCCGGTCCACGCGGCTCGAACCACTCGTCAAGCACCTGACGAGTGAGGTCCCGGCACTGCGCCACCACACCCGGCCCGTCCGCCAGGCTGAACCAGCGGCTCTGTCGCACGCGCTGCGTGACATGCCCACCATTCATGCGTATCGCGTGCCCGGGGAGACACCACCCGAATCACATCCACCCTCAAACCGCATCAATCAGGCATAAAGTGGGAGGGAGCGTTCGGACGACGGGCCCCTGCCGTGTGGCGGGCCGGGCCGCCGCCCCCGGTCGAAGGAGTCCGCTCATGACCATGGCCGGACAGGTTCGCCCCGCACCGCCGCCCCAGACGCCGGCTCCCCTCGTCCGGCGCCGGGCGCTCGACGGCATCCCCGATGTGCCCCGCCCCCAGGCCTTGAGCACCGAAGACGCACGGATCCTCTCGGCGGCCCTGTTCGGACGGCTGGCCGACCTCGACGAGGGCACACCCGAGCACGCCTGCGTCCGCAACACACTGGTCGAGCTCAACCTCAGCCTCGTCAGATTCGCCGCGCGCCGCTTCCGTAACCGGGCGGAGCCGTCCCAGGACATCTTCCAGGTCGGCACCATCGGGCTGATCAAGGCGATCAACCGCTTCGACGTGGCGCGCGGCGTCGATTTCGCCTCCTTCGCGCTGCCGACGATCACCGGGGAGATCAAGCGGTTCTTCCGCGACACCAGCTGGGCCGTGCAAGTGCCGCGCCGGCTCCAGGAGCTGCGCCTGCGGCTGGCCGGAGCGCGCGACGCGCTCGGGCAGCAACTGGGCAGGCCGCCGACGACGGCGGAACTCGCCGCCCACCTGCGGATCACCGAAGCCGAAGTGGCCGAGGGCGAGCAGGCCTCCAACGCCTACACGGCCCGCTCGCTCGACATCACCGACGACGACATCGGGGCCACCGCCGTCATGCGCACCTTGGGCAGGGAAGACCCCTCGTTCGACGTCATCGAGTGCCTCGACTCCCTCAAGCCGCTCATCGCCGCCCTCACCGACCGCGAACGTACGATCCTCGCGCTGCGCTTCGTCGATGAGCTCACCCAGGCGGAGATCGGCGAACGGGTCGGCCTCTCGCAGATGCATGTCTCCCGTCTCCTGGCCCAGATGATGAACCGGCTGCGCACCGGCCTCCTCGACGACGGGCCGGCCCGCTGAGCGGATCGACCGGGATGGTCCGGCACCGACCTGGGAGCCACGCGGGCGCTAGCCGGGCGGGCCCGTCCGCGCGCCCCGGGACGGCAGGACCATCTCCAGCCACACCGTCTTGCCCGCCGCCGACGGGACCGAGCCCCAACTGCCCGCGAGCCGGTCCAGCATCATCAGGCCGTGGCCACCCGGCAGCGACGGGGCATGAGGACGGCGTACGGGAACGGCCTGGCTGCCGTCGCTCACCTCCACGCGGAGGTGGCCGTCCGCGTGACGCAGGACGAGTTCACGCGGGCCGCCCGCGTGCAGACAGGCATTGGTGACGACCTCGGAGACCAGCAGCAGCACATCGTCCACCCGCTCGGCATCCGCGGCGTCGGCCGTCGAGGTCCACCCCCAGTCGTCGAGCGCGCCGGCGGCGAAATCCCGGCAGCGGCTGACCACGCCCTTCACCCCGAACAAGGCCAGACGGCGGATCTGGCTGCGCCCGGCGAGTCCTGTGCCGCTCATCATTGTCTCCGCCACCTCGACTGCATTGTCTTCGCCATCTCGACCACCGCGCCCCGGACGCGACGCGCGATGCCTCCGCGCCGCCCTGGTCCGCCTCGTCCCCGCCGGTGCGCACACCCACGCGGTCGTCACCGCGGACACGGAGTCACCGGTCCACTTCGCCTCGGGCCGCCCGCGCACGTCCGCCGCGGACGTGGCCCGCACCTGGGGTGGGGTGACCCGTTAGGGAGAGTGCCCAATAGCCGCCGCTCTAGTTGCCCCGTACTGCGGCAAGACGCAAGTCGCTCATTCGGAGGAAAGGAAGACCCCGTCCAGGCCGTCGGTGTGGTGCTGGTGCGGTGTTGATCGGAGCCGTGCGGTGCACCCGGCGCCCGGCAGCGGACGCCGAGCCGCGGCCTCCCGGCGTGGTCGCCACCCGGGGTGACCCGCGTGGTGCCGGCGTTACGAGCCCGCGCCGCCGGGTACCCATGCACGGTCGCCGCACCCGCTCACGGCGACGGCATCGGGAGGCAGCCGTGGACGCATCGGTCGACCGGATCGCGGAGCCCTGGGGCAGCCGCACGCCCTACGGCAGGCACGAGACATGACCGGAACGCGTCGATGCCTATCTGACCGACGGGATCGACCCCGAAGACGAGCACCATCCCGCACTAGGGTCCGCCGACCCACGCCCTGCAGATGTTCCGTTACGCCGAGCAGGGCTCGATCCGCATGCTGTGGATCAGCGGCACCAATCCGGCGGTATCCCTGCCCGAGCTCGCCCGCATCCGCTCGATCCTGGCCCAGGACCGGCTGTTCGTCGTGGTTCAGGATCTTTTCCTGACCGAGACGGCCCACCTGGCCGACGTGGTGCTGCCGGCCGCCACCTGGGGCGAGAAGGTGGGCACGTTCACCAACGCAGACCGGACCGTGCACCTGTCGGACAAGGCCGTCGAGCCTCCCGGTGAGGCCAGGCCGGACCTGGACATCTTCCTCGACTACGCCTCCCGCATGGGCTTCAAGGACAAGGACGGCGGCCCCCTGATCACCTGGCACGACCCCGAGTCCGCCTTCGAGGCGTGGAAGGCCTGCAGCGCCGGCCGGCCGTGCGACTACACCGGACTCGGGTACGCCAAGCTCCGCGGCGGCAGCGGCATCCAGTGGCCGTGCAACGAGACGTTCCCGGAGGGCACCGACCGCCTCTACACGGAAGGGATCAGCTGGGCCCACCCCGATGTGTGCGAGTCGTACGGAAGAGACCTGACCGGCGCGTCCACCACGGTCGTCGAGTACAGGTCGCTCAACCCGGACGGCAAGGCCGTGATCAAAGCCGCCGGCTATCTGCCGTCGCACGAGGAACCCGGTGACACCTTCCCCTTCCAGCTCACCACCGGGAGGACCCTCTACCACTTCCACACCCGGACCAAGACCGGCCGCACCCCCCAGCTCAATGACGCCGCACCCGACGTCTGGGTGGAGGCGTCGGTCGAGGACGCCGGCGAACTCGGTCTGCACGAAGGTGCCTTGGTGGAGGTCGTCACCGATCGCGGGGCTCTGCGCGGGCGGCTGAGGGTGACCGACATCCGGCGCGGCCTGCTGTTCGTCCCCTTCCACTACGGCTACTGGGACACGCCCGCGGGCGATGGCCCCGACGCCTCCACCCCGGGGCGCGCCGCCAACGAGACGACGGTCACCGACTGGGACCCCGTCTCGAAACAGCCGCTGTTCAAGACGGCCGCGGCGGCTCTGCACCTCGTGGAACGCGGGAACGGGGCGACCGCGGACGCGCCCACCACGGCGGCGTCCGCCCCGGCAGCTTCCGCCCCGGCCGCAGGAGCCGCCGTCGTCACCCGCACTGCCGGCGGACCCTCGGCGCGTGCGTCCCAAACGCCGGGCGGCGCAGACAGCCGGCGCGACGGGAGCGGCGAGGGAAGGGCACCCAGCTGGTTCTGCGCACCGCGCACCGCGGTGAACTCGACCTCGCCGACGGGCTGTTGGCCGTTGCTGAACGGCACCGTGCCGAGCACGAGGTCCATCACGTCGCCATCGACCTGGCGGGCTGGTCGCGCGAACACGCCGCCCGGCTCGCGGCCGCCGGCCACGGCTACGATCTCGACCTGGACGGCCCGCCCGACGCCTCCGCGCCCTCCTTCTCCGGCACCCTGGCGGCCCTCGGGAGAAAGACCGCCGAAACGGGGGCGCACCGCCCGGAGCCCGGGCTGCTCCTCCTGCGTGACCTGTGCGAGCTGCATCTGGCCGCCTCGGAGCACTCGCTGCACTGGGAGATGCTCGCCCAGGCGGCGCAGGCCGCCCGGGACAGCGATCTGCTCCACCTGGTCACGTCCTGCCACCCGCAGACGCTGCGTCAGATGCGCTGGACCAACACCATGATCAAAATCCTCTCCCCGCAGGTGCTGACCAGTCTCTGACGCACCCCCGGGTCGAAGGAGCTCGTGGCTCAATACCATGCCGTCAAATCCGCAGGAACGAAGACAGCCACGTATCTTCCGGGATATATCCATCGTGGGAGCGATGCGCTGAGGACCGGCACCCAGAAGCTGGTTAAAAAACCGCGAAGCTGGTTTGATAACTCCACTGCAGTCCAGCCCGAGGAGCCACCGGTATGAAACAGGAACGTGCCGTGCGCACCCGTCAGTCGCTGATCCGCTCGGCGGCCGAGTCCTTCGAGCGGCACGGGTACGTGCAGGCCAGGCTGGCCGACATCAGTACCAACGCGGGCGTCAGCCTCGGCGCCCTCCACTTCCACTTCGAGAACAAGGCGGCGGTGGCCTCCGCGGTGGAGACCACGGCCGCCGCCGGCCTGCGCCGTGCCGGCCGGCTCGCCCAGCGCCCGGGTATGAACGCCCTGCAGCGGCTCACCCGGACCTCGCACGCCCTGGCCGACCAGCTGCACCGCGACGTCGTGTCGCGTGCGGGCCTGCGGCTGAGCGGTGACACGGCCCGCCTCAGCCGGGTGGACCTGCGCCAGGAATGGCAGGTGTGCGTACGGCAGTTGCTGACGGAGGCCCGCGACGAGCGGCTGCTCGTCGAGCATGTGGACCTCACGGCCATGGTCGCCACCATCGTCGCGGCCACCACCGGCTTCGGTCTGCTGGGCCGCAAGGATCCGCGATGGGTCTCCCCGGCCTCGCTCGCCGGGTTCTGGCGGCTTGTCATGCCGTGCCTGGTCGCTCCCGCGCCCGCCGAAACACTCGGCGAGGTCGTGGCGATCGGACCGAAGGCGGACGCCTCGGAGCGCGACTTCCTTGCGGTCGCCGGCTGAGGAAGACGGCGTACGCGGGCGGTCCGGCGGGTGCGACCCGCCGGACCGCAGGGGCGGTCGTTCACTGAGACCGCGATGCCGTGCCGGCCCCCGGTGATCCCGTCGCCCCGCTCAGGGAGAGACGCCGGCCGAGCGACCGGCCGGCCGAACCGCCCATCCCATCAAGCGAATTGACCGCGCGCTCCTCCAAGAGGCGCGGTGGTTCCGGGTGAACCCCGGATCCGGTGCCCGACGCCACCAGCCGGCCGAGGGCGGACTCCCGCGCAAGACGCGGCAGCAGAAGCTCCCAGAAGGCGGTCAGTGTGGCCGCCGACAGCCACTGGTCGTCCTGCTCGCCCAGCGCCTCGAACCCGGTCACCGCGGCCACCACCGCGAGCGCCGCGTCCTCGGTGGACACGTCCGGCGCCAGAGCCTTCTCCCGATACGCCCGCGCGCACATCGCCTCCACCCAGTCCTGCCAGGTGCGGTGCAGATCGGCGCTCACCCCGGTCGACTCCGGGCTGCCGCTCAGATGGAACCCGGCCCGCAGGACGACATCGTGGTGGAAGCCCCGCACCAGGGCGTGGCTTGCGTCGATGAGCAGTTGCAGCGCGCACTCCCGGGACGGGCCGCCTTCGGTGATCCGCCACAGCCGCTGCGCCGCCGTCTCCCACACCGCGCCGGCCAGCGCGGCCTTGCTCGCGAAGTGGAAGTGCAGTGCGCCGTTGCTCACGCCTGCCCGGGCACTGATCGTGGCGAGCGATGCCGTCTCGAACCCCTCACGGTCGAACAGCTCGGCGGCGGACTCGATCAACATGTTGCGCGTGCGTACCGCGCGTTCCTGTCTGGCCATCAAGGCGCTCCATTACTGCGCAGGGGTAACCGTGTTCGCCCGATACGGCGGGCCGTCGTCGTATGCAGCCGGAACACGGTCCGTGCCCCGGAACCGGGGCACGGGCGCAAGGCACCCTGGCTTACCCAGTCGGCAGACCTGAGCGTACCAAACCGGTCTTGCGGTTTTCTATGGCCGGGAGCTGGATGTGACGCGACCAGCGGTCACGAAAGGAGGGGCCGGAATCAGCCGCTAGACCGAGGTATGTCCGGTGCTCCCGAGCCGGACCTCGAGTCCGTCGAGGAACCGCTCCAGGCCATACCGGAAGTTCTCGTCGCGGATGGCCCTGGGATCCTTGCCGCGCTGGTCCGCGTAGCCCTTACGGAGCCGCGGGTAGGCCTGGGCCGCCTGCTCGGCCGCGGGCCACAGCCGCTCCACCCACTCCTGTTCGGACTGTCCGCTGCGGACGAGCATGGTCAGCCAGGCCGCCTCGCTGATCGCCGTACCGGTGACGTACGCGAAAAGGGTGCGCACCGCGTGGTCCGACTCGTCCAGCGGGAACCCGGCATCCTCGAACGTCGCGATCATGCGATCCGACAGCCGCATGAGATTGGGCCCGAGGTAGGCCACCCCGACTTCGCCGAGTACGGAGGCGATCCAGGGGTGTTGAAGGATCATCGCCCGCAGACTGTGGGCGCGCGCCGTCGTCGTCTCGCGCCAGTGCGCCGACGGCCCGGCGTCCGGATCGTCCAGCTCCCCGTACACCTCGTCCACCACGAGCTCGATGAGCTCATCCTTGTTGGCCACATGCCGGTAGAGCGAGGTGGCTCCCGCGTCGAGCCGGGTGCCGAGCTTGCGCATGCTCAGGGCGTCGATTCCCTCGGAGTCCAGCAGGCGTACGGCTTCCGCGACGATCTGCCCGCGGCTCAGCGCCGGCTGCTCGCGTCGCCCCCGCGGGCGGGTCCACACCGACGGAATCGGCGGTTGCTCGTCGCTCGGCATCGCGCTTCCTCATCTCCGTACGAAACTCAGGGAGCGGGTCGTGGAGGAGAGCGCCCGCCGTGCGAGCGCACGCCGTCGACCTGCTGCGTACACTGTTCGCGCCAGCGTACAGCCAGTAACAGGCAGCGAGGTTTCTTCCTGGATGAGTCGAGCACCGGGCAGGGGCGAAAGCGGCACGGTGGAGCGGGACATTCTGAGCGGCCCGAGTGGTGAGCGGAAGAGCCGGCCGAGCGGTGGAGCGGAGCGGGCCGGCCCCGCGGAAAGGCCCGGCCCGAGCGCCCGAGCGGTGGGGCCGGACCGCCCCACGGCGGCGGCCCCGCCCTCGGTAACGTGCTCAGCCGGCCGTCGCGGTCAACTCGCTCGCGGCGCGTTCCTTGGCTTCCGCCTGCGCCTGCGCGAGATTGCGCTTGGCCTCCGCATAGACGTGCGCGCCGCGCTCGGCGGTCATGTCCACCGAGGTCAGCACGGAGGAGATCACCACGCTCGGCAGGATGTGCCGCAGCAGGGTGGTCACCCGCCGGCCCAGATCCTGGTAGCTGCTCAGGGCGTGCGACATGGCCTGTATCCCGGCGTACGAGCCGACCAGGACGTCGGCCGTCTCGTCCGTCACCACGTGCGGCAGGAGTTCGCCCTGTTGCTGCGCCTCGCGCAGCAGGCTGCGCATCATCTCGCCCCAGGCGAGAAATGGGCCGGTGCGGTCGAGCCCCGAGGCCTGCTGGTCCAGCGTGAGATGCACGCTGGCGCGCACCATCTGACTGGTCTGGAGCCGGTGCGTGAAGAGCACGATCACGTCGACGACTTCTTGGACCTTGCACGGACGGAACGGGACGGCCAGTCCCTCGTCCTGCTCGTCGAGGAGCCCCAGCGCAAGGTGTTCCTTGGACTGGAAGTGGAAGTACAGCGCGCCCTTGGTGACGCCCGCCTCGTTCAGGATCTCGGAGATCGTGGCGGCCTGGTAGCCGCGCTCCTCGAAGACCTTGGCAGCTGCTTCGAGGATCGACCGCCGCGTACGGATTGCTCTGTCCTGCTTGGCCACTGTCCCCGCTCCGGGTCTATGAACCTTTCGGAGGTCCATGCAAAAAAACCGTCAAGTTCGTATCTTACAGTGTCAACCATCCGCAGGGCGCGGCGCTTACTCAGCCATTTTGGGAGAGAACATGACCGAAAATCTGGGCCCGGCCCCCGTCCTGCAAGGGCGGATCCGATGATCCTCGTCACCGGAGCGAGCGGCACCGTCGGCCGGCTTGTGCTCGACCGCCTCCCCGCCGACCTCGACGTACGCGCCCTGACGCGGAACCCGTCCCGCATCACCACGACTCGCCCTCGTACCGACATCGCCCAGGGCGACTACGCGGATCAGGCCTCCCTCGAACGTGCTCTGCGCGGAGTGCGCGGCGCCCTGCTCGTCACCAATCGCGTGACCAGTGACGACGACGCGCGCTTCCTTGCGGCCGCCCGCGCCGCCGGAGTCCAGCACATAGTGAAGCTCTCCGCAGCCGCTGTCCAGGACCCGGATGCCAACGACGTCATCACTTCCTGGCAGCGCACCAACGAAGAGCTGTTGCGCGCGAGCGGCATCGCGTGGACCCTGCTGCGACCGCGCGCCTTCATGTCCAACACCCTTTCCTGGGCGTCCTCCATACGGTCCGAGGGGGTGGTGCGCGCGCTCTACGGCACCGCGGCCAATGTGTGCGTCGACCCCCGCGACATCGCCGATGTCGCGGTCGAGGCGCTCACGGGGAGCGGTCACCACGGGCAGGCGTACACGCTGACCGGGCCCGAAGCCGTCTCCGCCGTTCAGCAGACCGGCGTGCTCGCCCGGGTGCTGGGCATCCCCCTGCGTTTCGAGGAACTCTCGCCCGACGACGCCGTCACGGCGTGGTCGCTCCGGTATCCCGAGGCGCTGGCCAAGGCGCTCCTGCACAGCGCGGAGCGCCAACGGGCCGGTGCGAAGCGGGAGATGGACCCCACCGTGTCGGTCGTCACCGGACGCCCCGCCCGGTCGTACGCCACCTGGGCCGCCGACCATGCCGGATCCTTCGCGGCACTTGGAGGGACTGAATGGGCGCCGGAGTCCGAGCCGGTGCGAAGCCCGGCGACGGGGACGGCCTGAGGGAGCTGGGGTGGCCGCGCGGAGCAGCCCGGTGGTGCCGGCCATGGTGTGGTGCGGCGTGCCGTCAGCGATGAGCGTCCCGTCAGCGATGAGTGTCGGCCGCGCCGATCACGCAGCTGAAGACCTGTTCGCCGTTCTGGGTGCCGGTCACCAGAACGGCGACCTCCTGCGGACCGCCCGGTATCCGGCAGGCCTCGATGGTGCAGGGAGCGTCCAGCTCGGTGTAGCGCAGGAACTCGCTTTCGACGCGCAGGGGCAGCAGGGGCGAGTGCTGCGGGTCCGACCCCAGCAGAAGCGCGGTCGCGGCCTGCCGGGCGGCCTCCAGGAGGACCATGCCCGGCACGTGGTCCACCGGGTGGTCGAAGAGTATGGGGTGGCGCGTGTCCACCCGCAGCCGCCACCGGTCGGCCTCGTTCGAGGGGGACAGGACCACGTCGATGGGCGACATGCGGCCCACGCTCTGCGGCGAGACCGGGGCGGTCAGTTGGGGCGCGGCTCCTTCGCCGGACCGCGGACGGTCGCCACGGAGCCTGCGGTACACCTCCGGCGTGACGCAGGTGTACATGGCGCCCCCGGTGGCGACGATCTCCCCGTCCCGGCGGATCACCGCGTCGTAGCGGGTTCCGGCAAACGCCTTCCTGCGCCACTTCACCTCGCTGCACGTGACGTGCAGGTCGAGCGCCGCCGGGGTGTCACCCACATGCAGTTGGTCCGGCCGCACGGAGACCGTCAAGTCCTTCATCATGAATTGATGGCCGAGCGGAACGGTGAATTCCGCGTGAGCCAGCAGAGAACCGACCTGGCGGATTGTTTCCGTAACCATCAGAGGGTCGTAATGCGTCCCGTTGACCGGGGTGTAGAAGCTGTGGCTCCGCGGCAGTTGGGCGGTGATCTGGAACGAGGCGTCGTCCAGCCGCTCCCAGCCGGTGAGCAGCACCTCCGCCACGGCGGCCCGGTGCACGAATTCCTGGGGAACTGTCGTTGTGAGATGGGGATAACGGAACATCGGAGGTGCGGCGACCCCTGTATCCTCGATTGCTGTCGACAGGTCCGCCGGCGTGTGAAAGCGGAATGTGCTTGTGGACATGACTCCCCCAGGATCCGCGCTTTGAGCGAAGCGGCACAAGACGTGGGACGGCCCCTCGCAAGCTCGAAGATACATACCAGCCGGTTTAATTTCCAGCCTTGAGGGAGATCACCTCCGTCAAAAAGTGGCGCGTCCGCTCCCTCTCCGTCCCTGAGCCGGCCGGCCGCTGTGGCCGGATTCGAGATGCGTCACGGCCGCTGGTTAGAGTCCTGGCATGAGCAGCACAGCAGTGGAGAGCCCGAACAACCGCGCCGCCGAGATCAGTGTCGTAGCCGCCCTGATGGGGGTGATGGCTGCCACCGGAAGCCTGGCAACCGGCACGGTCTTCCTGCCTCTGACACTGGGATGGGTGATCCTCATCCTGCTGTGCTCGCTCGTCGCGATCGTCTCGGGCCACATCGGGCGCCGCCGGGCACGCCGCCGGGGGCTGCCCGGCCGCTGGCTCGCCCTCGCCTCGATCGTGACCGCGTATCTGACCCTGCTCTACGTACTGCTCATGGTGCTGCTGCTGATCGGCGTGATCGCCGGACTTGCCGTGGTCGTCGACGGCTGAGGGCGCTGCGCTACGCCTGCTGCCGTTCCCAATCGGCCCTGGTGAGCCGGTACTCGACCTCGCCATGCTCGGACCCCGGGATCGCGTCCGGATAGTCCCCGGTGAAGCTTCGCTCGAACGTCAGGCCCGACTTCTCCATCACACGCCGGGAGCGGGTGTTCACCGTCATGGTGTTCGCGGTGACCGTCTCCACGCCGAGCTCGACGAATCCCTTGTCGATCAGGGCCCGAGCGCCTTCGGTGGCGTAACCCCTGCCCCAGGCCGCCTTGTTGAGCCGGTAGCCGAGTTCGACGACGGCCGCGCTCGCGTCGTCGAGGGGGCGGAACTCGAACCACCCGAGGAAGAGCCCGCTGATCCGCTCCTCCGCGGCCCAGTAACCGCGGTGCCCCCAGCACGGGTAGTCGTGCAGCAGGCGGGGCAGCGTCCGCGTCCTGATCGTCTCGGGGGAGGTGGACCGGCCGCCGGTGATGAAGCGGACCACGTCGGGGTCGTTGTCCAACGCGATCAGATGGTCCGCGTCGGCTCCGGTGAAGGAACGCAGTACCAGCCGCTCGGTTTCGAGGAAGAGGGACATGGAGCGATCTTCACCACGGAGGGCCCGGTCCGCCACCCGATATCGGCGGCGGACATTCGCGGGTCGCCCCGAGCACACCTCGGCTCCCGGCGCGGCCGGCACACCATGAGGGTGTGCCGGCCCCACCGGGAGCTCCTCCTGCTGGCTGCGTGCGACCGTCAGACGCGGTCGGCCGCGATGAGGACGTACTGGAACGAGCCGTCCTTGTAGGAGTTGATGAATGCCTCCTCGATACCCGTGACCAGGGACGAGGTGGCGCGGAGCTCCCAGTACGGCAGGGTGTCGGGAGTCAGGTCGATGACCGCCTGCGGGACGAGACGGTTGTCGACCATGGCCCGCAGGTACTCACGACGTGAGTGGATGTTGCACTCGAAGTGTGCGTTGATCTGCGAGACCCACTTGGAGGGCTGGCCGTACTTGGGGTTCCAGCAGCCGGTGATCGTCACGTACCGGCCGCCGGGGGTCAGGATGCGGGCGTGCTCGGCGAAGAGGTCGTGCAGGTCGACGTACATGCTCGACTCGTTGTTCCATGAGCCCGCGGCCTCTCCGGTCGCGAACGGCATGTCCAGCATGTTGCAGACCCGGGACCGCACGGAGCTGTCGATGCCGAGGTCACGGGCGCGCTGGTTGGCGAAGTCGGCCTGCTTGGCCGAGAGGGTGACGCCCTCGACCGTGCAGCCGAACCGCTGATGGGCCATGACCATGGAGCCGCCCCGGCCGCAGCCGGCGTCCACCAGGGTGGCGCCGGGGGCGATGGGCCCGAGGTGGTCGAGCAGCACGTCCGACTGTGCGGACTCCAGGCGGTGCAGCTCCGCGATCAGCTTCGTGTCCCGGTCGGGGGCGCCGGGCGCCGCGAGCGCCGCGTGGTCGACATCGCCGATGCCGTAGTGGTGGTGGTAGAGGCCGTCGACATCGCCGAGACGCAGGTTCACCGGCCGGGCCTCGTGGTCCCAGTACCGGGCGATGTCGTCCTGGTAGGGCGTGGCCGGGGCAGGGATGGTCGCGGTGCTGATGGTGGGTTCGACGTTCGTGGACACGATAAGTCCCCTTTGCTTACCAGAAGTCGGGCAGTGAGTAGCGGTAGGTATTGGTCTGATGCCAGTGGTGGTTGCCGTCGACCCACGCCGCCACTCCGTGCAGAAAACGGATCACTTGGGGCGCGGGACAGGCGACGGCCAGAGCGGAGGCCTCGGCCTCGAACTCGTGCATGAGCTCGTTGTGGACCTCGACCGCCTTGAGGTACGCCTCGCGCGGCCCGCAGCTGTCGCTCTCGGCGATCACCACGGGCAGGTTGAGATGGCGGCCGGGGGCGTCGAGTTCCTTGGTGTAGGAGTACAGGTCGTTGACGATCGTGGTGGCGTTGGAGGCGAGCGCGATGATCCTCTGCATGGCGGGCCGGGCATGCAGATCGGCGGGGAGCTCGTAGCCACCGACCGTGTCGGTGATGGTCGGGCACGGGCGGAAGTTGTTGAACTGCCGCATCGCCAGGTACTCCCAGACCTCGGGCATGTACTCGGTCTGCGCCCACGCGGCCTCGGCGAGGTAGCCCAGGTGCAGCCGGGCCATGTCATGCCGGTAGCGGTCGGCCTGCGAGGCACTCGCGGCTTGGACGAAGTACTCCATGGCCGACCGGTACGCCCGGCGCGGGGCGTCGCTGAACAGCGACTGCGCCCATGGCACTTGGTGTTCCCGTGTGGTGTGGAGCGGGTCGAGAGCGGTGTGCGCCAGCAGCAGCCGTCCGCCGAGACCCACGGGCGAGCCGCCGTGGTCCTCGCAGTAACAGTCGTCGAGGGCGTTCTCCGCGGCCATCAGCCGGGTCGCGACCATCAGGTGCTCGATGGTCGGCGCGTCGGGGTGGCACGCCACCATGTAGCGGCCGAGGGCGAACCCGTCGAACTGGTCCTCCCACTCCGGCGGATACAGCTCGACCTCGCGCACCGCCCAGTCCTTGATCCTTCGGCTCACCTCCGCCACCCGCACCGGGTCGGGCTCCGGCACGGGATGGTGGTAGAGACCCGGCACCGGGGTGCCGGCCGCCGATGCCTCGACACGGGGCATGAGCCGCAGACCGCTCGTGCCCAGCCCGTTGGGCCCGCGCAGGACACGTTCCAGGACCTCGGGGCTCATGGGGGTCACCCCGTACGGCCTTGCCTCGGGCAGGTCCGGTACGTCCACCAGGTCCGGTACGGTCCCGTCGTCCGGCACGGCGTGGGTCTCCGCGACGCCCTCCGCGCCCGCGCCCATGGAGGGTTCGGCGGCCGGAGGGGTGGACGAGTGGATGGGGGGATGGGCGGCTGCGCCGACGGGCGGATGCGCGGGCGGATTTGGGGCATTGGCGGAGCGCGGCACACCCGTGCCGTCGACACCCGGGCCGTCGGCACAGGTGCCATCAGCACACATGGTGCCGCCGACGTCCGGTGCGACGGGCTCCGCTGTCGTGACCTGCGGGACCATGTGCACCTGCACTGGACTGAGGTCGGGGACGGGCATCCATTGCTCCTTGCGTGAGGCGGATTGTTCCGAGCGCACTCGACGTGCCCGGAAGGAGTGCCGGACCGGCGAGCTGGGCGTGCGGAGAGCGGGGGAGTAGGCGCCACCGGACGGGAGTCGGCGGTAGGCCAACTCCGCGCTCCGCGACGGCACTTATGTCGTAACGGCCCTCCGCCCGTGCCCGCGCCGGAGGCATGCGGCTGGGCCCCGGGGCGCATCCGGGGTCCGGTGAGCCGCGGGGGCATCGGCATGCAAGGCGTCAGCGTGCACGAGGGATACGGGAGCCGCCGATGGCCCAACCGACGTCATTCCCCGTTGTGTTGGGGCGACCGGTGTCGGCGGCCCGGTCCGGCACCGAATGCCCCGGCAGGTCGGCGGGAGCCGGTGTGACGTGGCCGTGGCACACGCCGACCCTGCGGGGGCTTCCTCGACGGAGGACGGTCGGGTGGGTCAGCGCCAGCGGCTGACTTCCACGTTCTCCAGGACGCCGAGCGCGTCGGGCACCAGGATGGCGGCCGAGTAGTAGGCCGTGACCAGGTAGGAGATGATCGCCTGCTCGTCGATGCCCATGAACCGCACGGACAGCCCCGGCTCGATCTCGTCCGGGATGCCCGACTGGCGCAGGCCGATGACGCCCTGGTTGTCCTCGCCGGTACGCATGCAGATGATCGAGGTCGTCCGCGTGTCGCTGAGCGGGATCTTCCCGCAGGGGTAGATCGGCACACCGCGCCAGGCCGGGAGGCGGTGACCGTCGACCTCGACGGACTCGGGCACCAGGCCTCGCTTGTTGCACTCGCGGCCGAAGGCGGCGATGGCCTTGGGGTGGGCGAGGAAGAGCTTGGAGCCACGGCGCCGGGAGAGCAGCTCGTCCATGTCGTCGGGGCTCGGTACACCGTCGTGCGGCTGGAGCCGCTGGCCGTAGTCGCAGTTGGTGAGCAGACCGAACTCGGGGTTGTTGATGAGCTCGTGTTCCTGGCGCTCGCGCAGCGCCTCGACGGTGAGCCTGAGCTGGTGCTCGGTCTGGTTCATCGGCTGGTTGTAGAGGTCGGCCACCCGGCTGTGGACCTTCAACACCGTTTGCGCGACGGAGAGTTCGTACTCGCGCGGCGCGCCCTCATAGTCGACGTACGTGTGCGGGATGACCGCTTCGCCGACGTGGCCGGCGGAGAGATCGATCGCCGCCTCGCCGTACTTGTTGGTCGCGCGGTCCGGCTGCTCCGACGTCGCCTGCAAGTGCTGGTTCAGGCTCTCGGAGCGTTCGGCGAGGTTGAGCAGGTCCGACCTGGTGAGCTCCAGCACCGTGCACGCAGTGGTGGCGCGGACGGTGTGCTCCCACTGCGCCTCGGAATCCACCAGCGCGCGCTCACCGAAGTAGGCGCCGTCCGCGAGGAAACCCAGCTCCGTGTCGTCGCCGTAGGGGCCGGTGCCGACCTTGGCCACCCGGCCGTGGGCGAGCAGGAACACCCGGTCGCTTGCCGTCCCGGAGTTCGCGATGACCTCACCTGCGGCGAACTCCCGCTGCGTGCAACGATTCGCCAGCTCGGTCAGAGCCTCTTGGTCGTCGTAGTCGCGCAGTGCGGGAAGCTCGCTGAGCTCCGCCGGGATCACCTGTACGCGGCCGCCGGTCTGGATGAAGTCGACCCGGCCGTCCCCGACCGTGTAGCTCAGCCGCCTGTTGACCCGGTACGTACCGCCCTGTACCTGGACCCACGGCAGCTTCCGCAGCAGCCAACGGGAGCTGATCTCCTGCATCTGCGGAGCGGACTTGGTGGTGGTCGCCAAGTTCCGTGCGGCAGCCGTCCCGAGACTCTGCTGGCCACTCGTGGCCGTCCCTGTCGTCTCCGCACCCGTATCGACCGACATGACTCCCCAATCACTGACTTACGCTGGCATTTCACCCTGGCATGCTGCGACTTCAGCGTGACAGAGGAAAGGGGAGCCGCCCATTCCCCAGATGGTGCATAGCGGAGCGTCCCGTTCGAAATACGCACGAGCGGGCTGTGGCGGCCGCAAACATGCAAGCCGCCGATTTGGCGCAATCCAGTGCTCAATGAGAAAGGAATGGCTGATAGGCACCTATGGGGCGCGTGGGGCGCGTGGGACGGTGTGCACCACAGCCGGTGCGGCGGGGCGCCGTCGGCTCGGCTGCCCTGCGGGGGCCGCCGACGCACGGCTCAGGCGCGGGCTTCGCCGCTGCGGGCCGGGCCCGCCGTGCGGATTCCGGCCGCCCTCACCACGTGAACCAGCCGGGCGTGGCCGCGTAGTCCTGCGGGGTGTAGTCGCACCGGGCCGCGTCGAACGGCTCGGCCGCGGTGGCCCGTTTCGCCAGGCGTTCACCGGCGGCGTCCACGGTGTCGGCGGCGACGACGAGCGCGAGGACGCTCACCAGGCAGCCGGCGACGAGTCTGCGCGAGGCCACCGCGCCCCGGGAGTCCGCGGCGATCGCGCACGCGATGGAGACGATCACGGCGGCTGCGACGAGAGCCAGGGCGGTGAGGGTGAGATGGTCCAGATGGGCGGAGTGATGGCACAGCACATACCGGCGCCCCGACCGGGACGCCCGCCAGCGCTCCCAGAAGGCGGCGGAGCTCAGCAGACACCCCGCCGCGACGAGATGCCAGGATCGAAAGGTGAACCGGCGCGTGGTGTCGGGCACCGCCGCGCCCGTGGTGTCCGTACCGCTCATTGCTCCCCCTGTCCGATGTGATGTGCCCCATGCCCGCGGGCGCCATGTGGTGGCCGGCGACCCTCGTATGCGGGGTGCTCCGTCGGTCTGCCGGTCCGGCGCCGCGGATCAGGCAGGCGCCTCGCTCGCTCGGACGGCGGCCGTGAGGTCGTTGGTCACCATGACGTGGGCCAGTCTCGCCGCGAGCGTGATGACCGGCTCCCACGCAGGCGATGCGAGGTACTCCTCGTCGCTCGCATCCCGTCCCACGGCGGACTCCACGGCGCCGTATGCCTGGCCCAGCTGTCGCATGAGCGCGACCTCTTCCTCCGTGCGCAGGCTCCTGCCCAGCCAGGGAGCGGGGTCCTCGGCATCACAGAAGTCGTCGAAGAGTGCGGTGACCACATAGGTCAGACTCTCGAACTCCGCCCGGCGCAGCCACACTTCACGCTGCCAGGACGGAGTCGCGAGTGAGAGGACCGCCTGTACGACGTGGAGCCGGTAGACGGGGAGCGCTATGCCGTGATCGACCATCCGGCGAGTCTACTGACCAGCCGGCCCCGCTCTTGCTCGGCTGAGCAAACAGCGCTACCGTCTTGCTCATGCAAGCAAAGGGCAGCGCGGGCAAGCAAAAGGCGGGTCCGTCGTTCACGGAGACGGGCCGGCGGGCGCAGATCGTCGCCGCCGCGATCGAGACCATCGCCGACCTCGGCTACCACCGGGCGTCGTTCGCGAGGATCGCGGAGCGCGCCGGGCTGAGCAGCACGGGGATGATCTCCTACCACTTCAAGGGCCGTGGCGATCTGATGCGCGAGGTCGTCACGGAGGTGATGCAGCTGGCGGACCGTTACATCCGGCCCAGGATCGAGGCCCACGAGAGCTACGGCGCCCGCCTGCGCGCCTCCATCGAGGGCAACCTCGATCTGCTCGCCGAGTATCCGAAGCACCTCGTGGCGCTCGTCGAGATCCTTTCCAACCTGCGGGGCGGCGATCCCGGGATGCTCGCGTTCCTCGACGGGTCGGAGGCGATCCTCGCCCTCCAGGTGGAGCAGATCCGCAAGGCGCAACGGGCCGGTGAGTTCCGCGACTTCGACCCGTGGGTCATGATGCGCGCGATCCGCGCCTCCATCGACGACGTGGTACGGCGCGCGACCCACGATCCCGCCCTCGACGTGCGAGCCGCCGGAAGGGAGCTGGCCGACCTGTTCGACCGCGCCACCCGCACTACGCCATGACGACAGCACATACGGGGGAACCGACATGACGTCACAGCCAGCACGACCGTCACAGCCGGCAGAGTCGGCACGACCGTCACAGCCAGCACAGACGGCACGACCGTCACAGCCCGCGCAGCCCGCACAACCAACGCCGCATCCGCAGACCGGCATGGTGATCCAGGTGCCCCGGGAACGGCGTACGGCGGCGTTGCGCCGGCGCCTCATCGCGCAGCTCCTCTTCGAACTCGTCCTGCCGCTCGGCTCCTACTACGGCCTGCGCGCGCTCGGTGCGGGTCAGTGGCTCTCGATGATCGTCGGCGGTGCGCTGCTGCTGCCGTGGATCGCGTACGGAATGGTGCGACAGCGCCGCGTCGAGGCGATGGCGGTGTTCACACTGAGCTTGGTGGTGGCCGGCACGCTCTTGAGCCTGATCACCGGCAGCCCGCGAGCGCTGATGATCCGGGACAGCTGGCTGACCGCCACGATCGGCCTGTGGGTGCTCGGCACCCTGGTCACCCGGCGCCCGTTCATGATGTCCGCCGCGCGCGGCATCGTCATCGCCAAGGTCGGCGAGGAGGGACTCGCCGTATGGGAGGCGCGGTGGGACGCGGAGCCGGAGTTCCGCTACCACCTTCGTGTGATCACGGCGATCTGGGGCTCGGTCTTCCTGCTCGACTCGGTGCTGCGGGTGGTACTGGCGTACACGATCTCGGTGGACGCCTTCCCGCTCACCAGCACCGTGCTCTGGCTGGTGCTCCTCGGAGGCCTGATCGCCTTCCACAACTGGTACATCACGCGCAACGGTCTGAAGGTCTAGGCCACGCCATGGAGTTCGACGTCGATGTTCCGCTCCGCGAGGCGCTCACCCGCTGGTTCGGGGCCCCGCGAGCTGCGACCGTACGGGGGTGACGGTCGCAGCCGACAGCGGCCGTCGGCGTGTGCCGACGGCTGCTGGAGGCGTCCTGGTCGAGCGTCCCGCTGGACCGACGGCTGCTGGAGGCGTCCTGGTCGAGCGTCCCGCTGGACCGACGGCCGCTGGCGGCGTCCTGGTCGAGCGTCCCGCTGGACCGACGGCTGCTGGAGGCGTCTTCGTCGAGTGTTCCGCTAGCGCAGAACGCCGCGGACCGCCTCCGGGTCGGTCGGGGCCAGGGGAGTGGCGGCGGCCTTCGCCTTGAGGGACGGCGTGGAGGCCACGTAGGCCGGGGCGGGGTCGGGCTCCGGGGCGCAGGTCTTGGCGATGCGGCCGTGGCCCTTGGGAAGGGTGCCGTCCCGCAGGTAGTCGGTGAAGGTGTCGTCCAGGCAGGCGTTGCCGTGGAAGAGGATCTCGTGGAAGCTGCCGCCGTTCTGGACGACCAGTTTCGAACCCGGTAGCGCGTCGCGCATCGCGACTGCGCCCTCGTACGGGGTCGCGGCGTCCTCGGTGGCCTGGAAGAGCAGAACCGGCGGCAGGCCCTTGCCGGTGATCTTCATACGGCCCGCGGGGTCGCCCTGGTGGGGCCAGAACATACAGGCGGCGTTGTACCACATGTTGTTGTAGGTGTAGAAGGGCGCCGATGCGTTGACCTTGGCCTGGTCCTTCTGCCAGAAGTCCCAGTCGCGGGGCCAGGCGTTCTCGGTGCACTGGGCCGCGTTGTACGCGGGGAACGTGCCGTCGTCGCCGCCGGGTGCCGCGTACCGGTTGTAGGCCTCGTTCAGGGGCTGGGTGTCGTGGTGGGTGAGGTACGCCGAGAGCACGGTGGCCATCCGGGGCCAGCGCAGGAAGTTGTACCCACCGCCGTAGAAGGTGTCCTCGAACTCGGCGGGACCGATCCTGCCCGGCGCCGGTGCCGCGTCGACGGGGGCGGTCCGCAGGCCCGCCTCGACCTGCTGGTAGGCCTTCTCGACGGCGGCGGCGTCCGTGCCCAAGTGGTAGACGGGGTCGGCCTTGGCGGTCCAGGCGGCGAAGGCGTCGAAGCGCCGCTGGTGCTCCTTGTCCTGGAGGACGTTGTGGTCGTACCACGTGATGGTGGGGCCGACGATGCTGTCCAGGACCATGCGGCGGACGCGTGCGGGGAAGAGCTGGCCATAGGTGGAGCCCAGTGAGGTGCCCCACGAGCCGCCGTAGAAATTGATCTTCGGCGCGCCGAGTGCCCGGCGGATGCTGTCCATGTCCCGCGCGCTGTCGACGGTGGTCATGTGCGGCAGGAGCCAGGACCAGTCGGCCGCGCAGTCGGCGGCGTACCCGGCCGCCTTTGCGAGCCATGCCTTCGAAGTGCCCTGACTCACCTGGTAGTCGGGCCGCTCACCGTCGAAGTAGTGGGCGTCACAGGTGACATGGGGCTCGCTTCCGTTGGTGCCGCGCGGATCGAAGCCGATCCAGTCGTAGGTCGAGGCGACGTCCTTGGGGATCTGGCCGGCGATGTAGGCCGGCATCCAGAGCCCGGAGTCCCCGGGGCCACCGGGGTTGAGCAGGATCGGCCCCTGCTGCTTGTTCTTGGGCGCGGTGGCGGGAAGCCGGTTCACCTTGATCTTGATCGTGCGGCCGTGCGGGTCGGCGTAGTCGACCGGCACGGCGAGCATCGCGCACTGGAGCGCGGGCGTGGCGGGGTCGGCGCAGGAACTCCAGGCGAGTTTCCCCTGCCCGGTGTCCTCCGGTGCGGCGGCGCCGGGCGCTGCGCCGGCGGAGGTTCCGGAGAATGCCACGACGGCCGCGGCCGCTGATAGCAGAGCCAAGACTTTTCTCATGGGGAGCATCATGTGATATGTGAAATGTTACTGCTAGAGACGTGACGGCTCGTTATGAAGCTGTGACTGAGGGGGAGTTGAGGGGGTACCGTCCAGCGGTTCGCCCGGACCGCCGGACCGCCGATGGTGACCACCGGGCGGGCGAGCGGCCAGTAACCTGCCCGCATGACCACCTCGTACACGAGCCTCGACGACACCGAAGTCGCCATAGCCGCGGCACGCGCCGGAGCGGAGGTGGTGCGCGGTCTGTACGGCCGGCGGCTCACCCGCATCGACAAGGGAGCAGGAGACTTCGCCACCGAGGCCGACGTCGCGGCGGAGGAAGCCATCCTCGGCGTCATCCGCGCCGCACGGCCCGAGGACGGGGTGCTCGGCGAGGAAGGCGGACGGCGGGGAGCCGAGGGTGCCGCACGCGAGTGGCTGGTGGACCCCCTGTGCGGCACCTTGAACTATGCCGTCGGCTCCATGCTGGTGGCCGTCAACGTGGCGCTGCGCGACGGTCCCGTGGCGGTGGCCGACCCGTTCAGCGGCGAGGTCTTCCATACCGACGGACAGAGCGCCCGGGTGCGCCAGGAAGGCGCCGACATGCCCCTCGCGCCCTCCCCGGCGACCCAGTTGGTGGACCTCAACCTGGACCCGCCCTTCCCGAGCGCCCCCGGGTTCCGCGCCGCGCACGTCCTGGCCCACGCCGGGTTCGTGGAACGGTTCCGCCCGCGCGTGGTGTCCACGAGCCTGGCGCTGGCCTGGGTCGCGGCCGGCAAGCGAGCGGCGTACATCACCGACGGCGGCGACCTCTGCGGCAGCGTCCACTTCGCCGCCGGCATCGCGCTGTGCCGGGCCGCCGGCTGCGTGGTCACCGACATCGCGGGCGCCGCGCTCGGCCCGGGGAGCCGGGGTCTGGTGGCGGCCGCCGACGAGGACACCCATCGCCGGCTGATGGCGATCGTCCGAGGGTGATGCTGAGGCGCGTCCCCCGGCCGGCCGGCCGCCGCACGCCCGATGTCGACGCGCCGAAGACTGGATCGTTCGGCGGCCCGTCGACGTACCCCGACGTACCCCGACGTATCTCGACCTGTCTATGCCCGCACCGTCGCCGCCGGCGGTGTCCAACGGCGGCTGCGGGAAACCGTGTTGGAGATTCCGTACTCCTTCTTGAGGTTCTCCGGGATCGCGTAGTGCATGACGCGCCCCCGGGTCAGGGAGGACAGCTCGAAGACGGCGGTGAGATGGCCGATGCGGTCGAGGGCCCAGGCGCCGAACGGTGAGCGGTCCTCGATGGTCTCCAGGACGCCGAGCAGGTGCGGGACGGCCTTGACCACGGTGTCCCAGGGGGTGCGGGGCACTTGGAGCCAGTCCGAGCAGATGTCTCCGACGAGATAGCGGATGAGCGAGGAGACGATCGGGTCGAAGAAGGTGCCCGGCACGATCTCCTCGTACAGGTCGATCAGTTGGCGGGTCAGCTCCGCTCCCTCGGCGGACGGTCCCATGTGCCGCAGCATGTACAGATCGAGGAACTGGCGTGCCTCTTCCAGGGATTTGGGGACGGCCTCCTGGTCGATGCCGAGCATGGCGCCGACCACGCGCCACGCGTAGTAGTAGGCCTCCGCGCCTTCTGTCGACATGTGGATGCCGAGGCGGTGCAAGCTGTCCAGGACGAGCATTGAGAAGAACATCTGCCCGCCGATCAGGTCCTCCTGACAGATCGGCGTGCCGAGTGCTGCGACGTCCCACCGGTTCTCGCGGATGAGGTGATGACGGATGGAGGCGTGCAGAAGACGGACCTTCTGGGCCGCCGGAATGAAGCGGCTGCCCGCCTCGAAGGCGTCCGGCTGCATCAGATAGACGGTGAACTGGCCGGTCTCGGCCATCCGTTTGGACGGGTACTTCAGACCATGGGTGGCCGAAAGCAGCTTCGCCACGTGCGGGACGACATAGCAAGCCGGCATGGAGGCGAAGGAGAGCGCGGTGGAGATGTGCACGTTGTTGTCGATGAAGAACAGCCGCGCCTTCTCCATCTCGCCCCAGTCCACCCAGGACGGCGGGACGCTCGTGGCGTGCAGATACTCCCGGGCGACGTCGGGCAGGCCGTCCGGCAGGGGAGCGCCGGCGGTGGACACGTAACGCATCAGGGTGTTGAACGTGCCCACCTCGCCCCGCGCGAACAGTTCGGCGACGGTGGCGTCGGCGAGTTCGTCACCGGCCGTCCGCAGGGCGTTCATCGAGGCCTCGGTGCAGTTCATGGCGGGGGCTCCTTGCGATCCGCTGAAGGGGAAGAGGGGGCGCGACCGGGTGGCGCGGGGTCAGGACACGCGGACCGCGGCGGAGTGCGCGAGGGCCGTCAGAGCGGAGGCCGCGGGCGCCGGGACAGCGAGGTCGTGGAGCACCCCCAAGGCCTCCTCCACGCGTACGCTGATCATGTTCTCCACGCGGTCGGGAGCTCCGACGCGTCGCATCGTCGCGCGGACCGTGTCCATGCCCTCCCGGTCCAGATCGCTCCGGCCCACCAGAGCACGCAGCACCTCCCGCTCGGCGCCGCCGGCGAGGCGCCACGTCTCCGCGAGCAGAGCCGTGGGACGTTGACCGCGTACGTCGTCGGCGTTGGCCTTACCGGTGTGCTCGGGGTCGCCGAACAGGCCGAGCAGATCGTCCCGCAGCTGGAAGGCCTCGCCGAGCGGCAGCCCGTACGCGCAGTAACCCTCGCGCAGCCGGGCGCCGGCACCGGCGAGCGCGCCTCCGATCAACAGGGGCTGCTCCACGGTGTACTTGGCGGTCTTGTAGCGGATCACCTTCATGGACGCCGTGGTGTCGGGGTCGGCGCCGGTGCGCAGGATCTCCAGGCACTCGCCCGCGATGAGTTCGCGCGCCATCACCCACCACAACGGGCGGGCTCGGGCCAGATACGCGGCCGGCAGGCCACTGGTCGCGAACAACTGCCCGGCCAGCGCCATCAGCAGGTCGCCCATCAGCATCGCAAGGGACCTCGCCGCGGCGTCGGCGTGCGGGCCCCGCCGTACGGCACCGCGCAGGGCGATGTGCGCGGTGGGCCGCCCGTGGCGCAGCGGGCTGTCGTCGATCAGGTCGTCGTGCACGACCGCCGCGGCGTGCACCAGCTCCATGGACGCGGCGGCCCGGACCAGCGCGTCACTGTCGGGCTGCCCCGCCGCGCGCCAGCCCCAGTAGCAGAACGCGGCGCGCAACCGTTTGCCGTCCGCGAGCGCCGTCTCCAGCTGCTCGGCCACCGGGTCGAGGAGCGGATCGATCGCCGCGAACCGGTCGGCCTCCTCCGCGGTGAACCCGCTGAGCACCTCGTCGACACGGGACTTGAACGCGGCCGGCTCCCAGCGCTCAGACCCCATCGGCGGCCTTCCGGGCCACGACGTGCTGGGCGAGGATCTCCAGATGGGCCGGGGGCACATCGCCGTAGCGCCCGAGGACCAGCCGGCCTCGCGCCAGCAGGTCGTGCTCGGCCTCCGCGGCCAGTTCGGCGGCGTCCGAGCGGCGCAGCAGCCCGCGGACCGTACCCAGCGCCGTGGCCGCCGTGCTCACCGCCAAATCGGCGAGCCCGGCCGCGAGCAGCACGGCCCGCCGGTCCATGCCCTCGAGCCGTGAAGGTTCCCGCGTCATGCCCATGTCCTCCGCCCACTGCCCGTTCGAGCGGGGCACGCCCCGCCCGCTCATGCCGACGAGCATGGCGGCACGGAGGGTGCGATGGCGGAGGAACTCACGATGGAGTGATCGGATCGCTCTTCCGTGCGGCTGACGGGCGCAGAGGTTGACGTCCGTACGTCGGGTTCAGCGCGGGGAGCCTTCTGTCCCGCGCCGAACGCAGGACCTCAGCGGCCCCGGCGGACGTACGCGCGGGCCACCACGCGCAACGCGGCGGGCGGCGAAGGGCTCGCGGGCGCGCGCAGAACCCCGGTGCCTTCGGCCGTCGCCGCGTCCGCCATGAGCACCTCAAGGGTGACGAACGCACGGGTGAACGCGCGGTACGGCGGCGCCACGAGATCCGGCAGGACCCGGCTGGCCAGAAGGTCACGCCGGGCCAGGCCCAGCATCTCGCGCAGCAGCGCCCGGACTCCCGGCGTGTCATTCCCCTGCTCCAGGTCCTGCCGGGAGACACCGTGGCCCTTCAAGGTCTGCTCGGGGAGGCCGAGCCGCCCATCGCGCAGATCCTCGGCGAGGTCGCAGACGAAGTCCAGGCGCTGGCTTCCGTCGATGAAGGAACGGCACGCCCGCTCGGTCTCGCCCTGGTCCACATCCGGGGCGAGGAGCAGCGAGGCCAGCAGCATGAACGCCGGAAGCGAGTAGGCGTCGACGTAGCGCTGGTACTCCGCTTCGTCGGCGAAGCCCGTGAAGTCACGGTCGAAGGGCGCGCCCGCGAGGAACTGCTCGACAGGGGAGCGCAGTCGGGGGTGAGCGGTGAGCGTGTGCAGCAGGGGCCGCAGGACGGGGTGGCCGCTCTCGCCGGTGGCCAGCGCGTCGCGGACCTCGGCCTCCCACGCGTCATACGTGTCGCCTTCGGCGGCGTCGGCGGGAGTGGTGTCGAGCAGCGTGTCGGTGTGATGCATGAAGGCGACGGCGGCGACGACATGAGGCACCACGGTGGGCGGCAGCAGCAGACGTACCGCGAGGTAGGTCTGCCGGCGGTATCCGGCGACGAGCGCGCGCTGCGTGGTGTAGTCCCGGCGCAGTTCCGGACTGTTGATGCCCGAGACCGTGAGGGTCCTGTTCCACGTGTGCATGCCGGTGGTCTCCCTGCGAGTGGTGTTGAGGGAGCAGAGCCTACGTGGGGGCAGGACGCACGGGTAGGGCCCTCAATCCAGCCGGCGTCCCTCGCGCATGAGGTCCCGGCCCGTCAACTCGCCCGCCTCACGCCAGGCCTGAATGCGCCGAGGAGTGACACGGAACCAGCGGTAACCGACACGGTATGGAGCGCCTCCGTGGCGACCACGGAATCCACCACTGAGCGGGTACGCGCGACTCCTGCGGCGCCGGGGCCCCGTGTGTCCTCGGCCCTGGTGCCCACGCACCATAGGATCACCTGTGATCACGTGAGACCACGGGGGATCACATCGGTGGTTCGCGGTGCCACGGCGGGATGCCGGAACCGAGATCGGAGCGAATGATGAAGGCTGTCCGTTTCAGCGCGTTCGGCGGGCCCGAGGTCCTTGAGATCGTGGACCTGCCCGACCCCCGGCCCGCCCAGGGTCAGGTGCGGATCGCGGTGCGGGCGGCCGGAGTCAACGCGAGCGATTGGAAGAAGCGTCAGGGTCTGATGGACGAGGAGCTTCCGCAGACCATGGGCTACGAGGCGGCCGGCGTCGTCGACGAGCTCGGCGCGGGCGTCGTCGACGTAGCCGTCGGCGATCCGGTGTTCGGCTTCTGTGAACAGGGCGCGGCCCAGGCCGAGTTGGCGGTGCTCTCCCACTACGCGCCGATCCCGCCGTCGCTCGGTTTCGCCGGAGCCGCCGCACTGCCGGCGGCCATCGAGACGGCCACCCGCGCACTCGACCAGCTCGGTGTCGTGGACGGGAGCACGCTGCTCGTCAACGGCGCCTCGGGAGCGGTCGGCAGCGCCGCGGTACAACTCGCCGTGGTGCGCGGAGCCCGCGTGATCGGCACCGCGGGACCGGCGAACCACTCCTACCTCCGCGGGCTGGGCGCCGAACCCGTCGCGTACGGCGACGGCCTGGCCGAGCGAGTGCGCGCGCTCGCGCCCGACGGCGTCGATCTCGCCCTCGATGTCGCGGGGAGCGGTGTGCTGCCCGAGCTCATCGACATCGCGGATGGCCCCGCGAACGTCGTCACGATCGCGGACTTCGCCGGGGCGAGGCGCCACGGCGTGGTGTTCAGCCGTGGGGACACCGGCCGCGCGGTCCACGCACTCGCCGGCATCGGCAAACTGATCGAGACCGGGCGCTTCACGCTTCCGGCCGTCCGGACCTTTCCGCTCTCCGAGGTCGCCGAGGCACACCGCCTCGGCGAGGAGGGCCAAGTGCGGGGGAAAATTGTGCTGTTGGTGGGATGAGGCGCAGGGGGTGGGAGACAAGTGCGACGGTGGTTCGCCGAGCGACAGCGGTTCGCCGGTGCTCGTCGCCTCGCATCACAGACAGGCGAGGAGCTCATCGAGCGGGGCCGGAGTCTGCTCGGGGGTGAGCGCCTCGACGAGCAGGTGGCCGTAGCGGATCTTGCGGCCCTTCTTCGTGCCCAGGAAGCGCCGCAGCTGCTGCTGCCGGGGCCGCCCGTGCTGTGCGGGCTGTCGCAGAAAGGTCTGCCAGGCACGCAGGTCGCCCTCGGCCCGTACGATCTCCTCGACCCCGGCGGTGCCCAGGGCTCGAATGAGTTCGTCCTCCAGATCCCGCTCGCACACGAAAAAAGCGCCGTACGCCGCCCCCGCATGACGCAGGGCGCGCTCGTAGAAGCGCCGCTCGCCGTCGTCGCAGAGCCCAACCAGGCGTAGATCAAGACCGGTTGGGCCCAGCAGGCCGGCGTAGCGGCCGACGCTCATCGCCCCGCCCATCGGCACGACGCAGGCACCCTCGGCCGCCAGGTTGCGTCCGCGCCGCGCCGCGAGGGTCTCCACCGCGGCGACATCGCTCGGTCCCTCCAGCAGGACGGCCGTCCGCATCCCCAGCTGCTCGGCCAGATCGCGCGCCGGCCCACCGCCCCCACCGTTGGCCCAGCCACTGAGCGCGTCCTGGAATGCCCGCATGTCCGCCATGGGTCGAGTCTGCACCCCTGCCGAGGGTCACCGCCGGCAATATCGAACGGGCTCGTGCACGGGACGGCTCACGCGGGACAGCCTGGCGTGCGGGATGGCACGTGTGCCGACATCATCAGTACCTCATCCAGTCCGGAGCCCGGTTTCTGCCCGGCCCCAGCCGGACCTCCGGCGCGGTGGGCCCGCACGGTCGCGGCGTGGCCAGGGACACGGGCCTTCCCTCACCAGCGTACGGCCGTGAAGTCGACCGGCCGGGGCCGTAGTTGGCTGGTGCGCCGTGCCAGGGCCCGCAGCCTCTGGGACATCTCGTCGGCCGGCAGCCGGTGCCGGTCGCCGTGGCCCGGCAGGACCCATTCGAAGCGCAGGTCCGGGGCCGTCCGCGTCAACGAGGCGGCCTGCTCCTCGATGGAGTACCAGGTGACGCTGTCGGCGACCGCCAGATCGCCGTCGGCCCGCGACCAGTAGAAGCTGTCGCCGCTGAAGCAGTACCGGTCGTCGGCGAGATAGAGCACGCTTCCACGGGTGTGGCCGGGCAGGGGCTGTGCGGTGACGCCGTCCGCGATCCGTACGGGGTCGAGTCCCCGGATCACCTGGTCGGCGTCCGGAGCCGCGTCGAGGTCGCCTTCGTGGATCCACAGGGAGGCGCCGTACTGGTCCGCGTAGCGGCGGCCGTGTGCGGCGTGGTCGCGATGGGTGAGCAGCACGTCGGTGACCCGGCCCGACGCCGCGTACCGGTCGGCCAGTTCACGGTTCCAGCGCGGCGTGTCGATCATCATGGCCGTGCCGTCGGGCCGAAGCAGCAGGTAGGAGTTGGCCCCCGCGGTGTGCCGCGAGTTGTGTCCGCAGATCAATACGCCGTCGTCCAGGGCCATCGGGAAGGGGTCGAGCGCTTGGTCCGCGTGGCCGGAGGCGGGCCGGATCGAGCGGGTGGGGCAGGCGAAGACCGCCGCGTGGAGACTCCGGTTCTCCCCGGGGCCGAGGGGCGGGCGCAGGATCTCGGAGCGTCCGTCGACCTCGCCGATCAGGTCGGGGGCGAACTGCCGGGCCACGTCGCAGTTGGTGCACCGGTCGTCCACGTACCAGTCGTCCATGGCGCGTTCCTTCCGGGGGAGGCGACCGTGCCTTGATCCGAAGCTAGGTTGCTCGCCCGAACCGGTCAAACGACAGGGTGCCCCGGCGACGGGCGGACCGCGCGAACCGGCCAGTCACATGGGCACGTTCCAGGCCCCGTAGGTCCGGGGCGACGGACGTGGCGGTCGAGCCGCTGACCTCTCACCTCTCAACTCGGTGCAACCGAGCGGTACATGGGCTGTCGGCACGGATGACCGGGGCCGCCGGGCAGGTTCGGCGGAAAGCCGACCCCGGCCCGGTCGGCGTGCGCGGGACGTGCCCTCCGGCTCCATCGACGGGCACGACGACGGTCGCTGACGCTCATCGGTGCGCGGGGCGCGCGGGCTCCAGGACCGAGGCCGCCACATGGTCCCGGAACCAGCGGTGTCCGGGGTCGCCGGAGTTGCGCGGATGCCAGGCCATGCCGAGGTCGAGCGGCGCCACGTCGAGGGGAATGGGGAACGTGCGCAGCCCGAGCGCGGACGTGGCGTCGGGCAGCCAGTCGGGGAGGGTGAGCGCGACGAGGTCGCTCTCCCGCGCCAGCAGCATCGCGCTCGTGTGCGTGGGCACCACCACGGCGATCCGGCGGCGCAGACCCCGCTCGGCGAGGGCGCTGTCGATGGGGCCAAGGCGCTTGCCGAGGCGGGAGATGCCGATGTGGTCGACGGCGGCGAAGGCACGGGCGTCGATCGGCCGGTCGAAGAGTGGATGGCCGCTGCGGGCGATGCCGACCAGCGGAATGCGGGCGAGCGCTCGCGTCCGGATCTCGGGGTCCAGATGGCCGAGTACGCCCAGCTCGACATCGACCGTCCCCTGCCGCAACGCGGGCCCGCCCTCGACGGACTCCGGCAGGAACACCACGTCCACGCGGGGAGCCTCGGCCTGCAGCCGGTCCGTCAGCGCCCCGGCGAGGCCGACCAGGAGCAGCTCGGCGGCTTGGAGCGTGAAGGTGCGCTGAAGATGGACGGCCTCGAAACCGGCCCCGGGCCGCAGGACGTTGTCGCAGCCGCGCAGCAACGCGCCCACCTCGTCGCGCAGTTCGAGGGCGCGCGGCGTGGGAACCATGCCTTGGCCGGCGCGGACGAGCAGGGGATCACCGACGGTCCTGCGGAGTTTGGCCAGGGTGCGGCTGACCGCCGCCGGTGAGGTGCCGAGACGCTCAGCGGCGCGGGTCACGCTGTACTCCTGGAGCAGCGCGTGCAGGACGCGCAACAGATTGAGGTCCATGAAGCGGGCTCCTGATCTGGGTTTTTACATCTGAGTCAACTATTGCGTGCCTATTTTTGCATTGCTGTGAGGGGGCTCGTTTGGCGAGAGTGGAGGAGTCAGCGCGATGGCCTGACACCTCATCAGTTCGATCAAGGAGTTCCCATGCCGCAGTCCGCTCGCGCCGGCCGTGAGGGCGACGTTCTGGCCGTGGTCAGCCAGAGCGGGCCGACGGTCTCGTTCTACGACGCCGCCTCGGACCGCCACCTCGACACCCTCGAAGTCCCGTGCTCACCCCATGAGTTGTGCTTCGACCCCACTCAACGGCTGCTGTGGTGCACGACCGCGTACGCGTCGGGCTACTACCACGCGAACAGCGGCCGGCGCACCGAGCTGACCGTCATCGACCCCGACACCCGCCGCGTCGTCGAGATCATCGACCTCGCCCCGGAACACGGGCCCCACGGCCTGGCCCTCGACACCGTGCGCAAACGCCTCTACGTCAGCGTGGAGGGTTCGGAGGACCGCCCCGGCGGCGTCGTCGTCATCGACACGCGGACCCGGCGCCCGTTGGGCCGCATCGACACGGACGCGCCCGGCCCGCACTGGTTCGTCATCGACCCCGAAGGGCGCACCGGCTACGCGGCCAACAAGGAGGCGCCGTTCGTCTCGGTCGTCGACCTCGAACGAGACGTCCTCACCGCGAAGGTCGAGGTGCCGGGAAGCGAGGGGATCGCCGTCTCGTCCGACGGGACGCTCGTCTACGTGGCCGCCCCGTACGGGGGTTCCTTCGACGCCGGTGCCGGTGCCGGTGCCGGTGCCGGTGCCGGTGCCGACGCCGCCGGCCGCCCGGCGACCGGGGTCCGGGTCATCGACGCCCGTACCCGCTCGGTCGTAGCCACGCTGCCCACTCAGGACATCGTCCTGCCGGTGCACATGACGTCGACGGGAAAGCTGCTCGTCGCGGAGATGCGCAGCGCGTTCGACCCGGCGTCCGCGCTCGGACGCCACGCACCGGGCCGCCTCACGGTGTTCTCGGGCCAGACCCACGAACAACTGGGTCAACTGGACGTCGGACTCTGCCCGTTGACCATCACCTCGTCACCGGACGGCCGCATCGGGTACGTGGCCGGCGTCGCCTCCTCCACCGTCGACATCGTCGACCTGGACTCGCTGCACCGCCTCGGCCGTCTCGACATCGCCATGCGCGGAGAGGCGGGCGCCCACGGGCTCGCCTATATCCCGCGCGCCGCGTGACATCCGGCACGACCGCCCCCCCGTTCGGGCCGCCCTCCATTCGGCCCACCCGGACCATTCAGCCCGCCCAGATCATTCAGATCATTGAGAACATCCAGAACAGAAGGATTCACATGTACGTCATTACCGCCCCCACCAGCACCATCGGCCGTGACGTTGTTGCCGACCTGCTCGACCGGGGCGTGCCCCTGCGTCTGGTCGTCAGGGACGCCGCCCGGCTCGCGCCCGAGGTGCGGGAACGCGTCGAGATCGTCGAGGGCACGCATGGCGACCCCGACGTCATCGACCGGGCGTGCGCGGGCGCCGAGGCCGTGTTTTGGCTCGCGCCGGGCAACCCCGCCGGAGCCGACGTCCACAGCGCGTACGTCGACTTCACCCGGCCCGCCTGCGAGGCGTTCGTACGCCATGGGGTCAAGCGTGTCGTCGGCATCTCCGCGCTCGGTCGGGGCACGCCCCTGGCCGCGCACGCCGGCCCGGTGACCGCCTCCCTGGCGATGGACGACCTGATCGGTGCAACAGGCGTCCCCTACCGGGCGGTCACCTGCCCCTCCTTCATGCACAACCTGCTGCACCAGGTCGGTGCGCTGAAGGAGCAGGGCATGTTCTTCCTGATGGCCGACCCGGATCTGAAGTCCCCGATGGTCGCCTCGCGGGACATCGCCGCCACCGCCACGCGCCTGCTGCTCGACGACACGTGGCGTGGAACCGGCGAGGTCGCCTGCCTCGGCCCGGAGGACCTGACGCCCGCCGAGATGGCCGAGACCCTTTCCGACGTCCTGGGCAAGACGATCGGCTATCGGCAGGTTCCGGGCGCGGCGCTCAAGGAGCGGCTCACCGGCTTCGGTTCGAGCGAGGCCATGGCCCAGGCGATGGTCGACATGTTCGACGCCAAGAACCAGGGCATCGACAAGGCCGAGCCGCGCACGGCGGAGTCGACGACTTCGACGACGTTCCGGCAGTGGGCCGAGGAGGTGCTGAAGCCGGCCATCCGCGCCTGATCCCGAACCCGGGCCCGCGCGTCGAACCCGACACGCGCGTCGAACCCGGGCCGGGCCATGGCTCGTTGCCGCGTGCGGCCCGGCCGTTGTGCGGGGGCGAGTGGGCCGCACGCTGAGCGCGGCCCGACCGCCCCCGCAGGACGCAGGCACCTTCAGTCCCCCTTCAATTCCCTCTCAGTTCCTTTCACTCCCCTTCGGTTTCGGCCTCAGCCTCGATGAGGCAATAGGGAGCGGCCTCCGACAGCGGGGTGACGGAGGTGACGGTAAGACCCGCACGATGGCACACGGCTTCGAAGTCCTGACGCGTGCGCTCCCTGCCGCCCACGTTCACCAGCATATTGAGGTCGCTCAGATAGGTGATCCCCACGTCGGCGGCATGGCCTTGGGCGTCGGTGTCGGTGTCGGTGTCGGCGGCCTCGGGAAGCACCGGCTCCACGATCAGGACGCGGCCGCCGGCAGGCAGCACCTCGCGGCAGTGGCGCAGGATCGTGACCGCCCGGTCGTCCGGCCAGTCGTGCAACACGCTCTTGATCAGGTACAGATCCGAGCCGGCCGGAACGGAGTGAAAGAAGTCCCCGGAGGCCAGAGCACACCGTTCGGCGAGCCCCTGCCGGCGCAGCGTCGTCGACGCCTGCGCAAGCCCTTCCACCGTGTCGTAGACGACGCCGGTCAGACCGGGATGTGCGCCGAGCACCGAGGCCAGGAGGGTCCCCGCGCCGCCCCCGACATCCGTGACAGAGGTGAACCGGCCGAAGTCGTAGGCGTACGGCAGCGCGTCGGCGGCCGCGCCGGCGGTCTGGCTCATCGCCGCGTTGAACGCCGCGGACAGGTCGGGGTGTTGGGCGAGGTGGCTGAAGAAGTCCGTGCCGAAGACCTCGTCGAACGCGACCTCGCCGGTGCGGATGCTGCCGTCCAGATGCTCCCAGGAACGTAAGGCGACCGGGTCCGTGAACACCCGCACAAAGGATGCGAGCGAGCGGGGGTGGCGGGGGTCGAGGAGAGCGCCGGCGGGCGTCGCCGAGAAGAAGTCGGCCGAGTCCTGCCTGAGCACGCCCAAAGCCGCCAGGGCGCGCAGCAGTCGCGTCATGGGCTGCGGCTCGGTACCCGCTTCGGCGGCGATGTCGGCCACCTGCCGCGGCGCCTCGCCGATCAGCTCGAACACCTTGAGCCGTACGGCGGCCCGCAGGGTCTGCGCCGCCATGCTTCCGAAGGCCATCTTGACGATCAGGTGGCGTTCGGAGGCCGCGTCCGTTGCTCGGACCTCGGTGATGGTCATGCGTGTAGTCCTCTCGTCCCGTGGTGGGTCGGGCGTCCGTGGTGGGTCGGGCATGCGAGCCGCAGCTGTCAGGAGCCGGTGGGCGCCCGGGACGCCAGGGCGCCGGGGGTGCACCCCGCGAAGGCCAGTACGTCGCGGTGGAGATGGGACTGGTCGACGTATCCGCAGGCGAGCGCGACATCGCTGACGCTCTCGCCCGCGTACAGAGCTCGGGCGGCCAGGTCGAAGCGCACGAGCATGGCCGCGCGCTTGGGTGTCAGACCCACCTGCGCGGTGAACCTGGACCACAGCCGCTTCCGGCTCCAGCCGCAGGACGCCGCGAGATCCTCGACCCGTACGCGGCCCCGGCTCGCCACGATGTGACCCCAGGCGGCCGCGACCTCGGGCGCCATCGAGGGTGCCCGCGCGGCCCTTCTCCGCAGGAACTCGTCCATCAGCGGAAGGCGTTCGCGCCACGACGAGACGTCCGCCAACTGCTCGCGCAGATATCGCTCGTGGCGTCCCCAGAGTTCGTCAAGTCCCGTGACGGAGCTGGCCAGTTCGAGGGGAGCGACACCCAGCAGTGCATAGGCGGCCGGGGGTGACAAGTGCAGCTCGACGCACTCCACGCGCTCCCCGCGGATACGGGATGCGCCCGGCACCAACGACGCGGCGAAGCTCGTCAGGGGCCGGCTGCCGGAGGTGTCCTCGATGGTGAACGGGGCCTCTCCGAGGCCGATGACGATCACCACCGCGGGCTGCGGAAGCACCTGCTTGTCGAGCCCGGCGGCGACCCGGTCGCGGAACCCCGCCATCCGGACACCGCCGAGGGAGGCGCCCCGGCGAGGGCGGGCGACCTCCCAGCCGTGCTCGGCGTCACGGTGCCAGGTGGCGGACCCTGCTTCGTAGCTGCGCATGTCCCTAGAGTCCCGGACCGCAACGCTATTGTCTTGGACGAAAGTTCCCCCCGGGGTCCGCGGCCCGCCGGGCGGGAGTCTCGCCGACCCCGGCGGGGACGGTCCTCCTCGGGGAGGCGCGCGCCGTGCTCGACCATGCGGAGAAGGCCCGCGTGCGGGTGGCCGCGGCGGCCGGGGCCGCGATCCTCACCGTCGGCATCCTGGGCGACAGAACCGACGTGGCCGCCCTGCGGCTGGCCGCCGCCTACCGCCGGCGCCATCCGGATGTCGAGGTCCGCATCCGCGAGACCGACCTGGCCGACCCCACCTGCGGGCTGCTCGCCGGACTCGTCGACATCGCCCTGGAACGGCACGGTCGGCCTGACCCTCCTCGGCCACCCGTCGGGCCGGGGCCTCACCGTGGTGCCGTTCGCCGACGTGGCGCCGAGCCGGGTCGTGGCGGCGTGGAACGCGGGCGGCACCAACCCCTTGCTCCGTTCGTTCGTCGAGATCGCGGCCGCCGCCTACCGCGACTGAGCACGGGGCACCGGCGCGCTCGGGGCGGCCGGCTCAGTGGCGCACCCACAGGTCCGTGTTGCCGGCGATGACGACGGTGCCGTCCGCGAGGGTGGTCACGGCGCCGGGCGGCTGGTCCTGGCAGCCGAGTTCACCGCGGCGCCAGCCGGTCACGGTGCCGTCGCCCATCCACACGGCGCCACAGAAAGTGGGCCGTTCGCAGCGTGGTGCGGGGCCCCCAGGGGCCTGCGGGGCGGGGCGACACGCCGCGCCGCCGTATGCACCGCGCGCGGCTGAGCAGCAGGGAAAGTTGGAGCACGTACGCCGCGCACCGGACGCCGATGCCGATGCCGGTGCTCCGGCAGAACTCCGCACATCGCACATCGCTGGTGCGGAACCACCGACGACGCACAGGTACACATGAACTCAAAGAGGCGGGGGCCCGCACAACCGGGCCGCCGAGGTCGCGGATTCGGTTCGGGGAGCGTGGAGACCGAACGCATGGTGCGGGCGCTGCTGCGCCGTCGCAAGAAGTCGCTGCACCCCGACGACGTGAAGGTCGCCGACAAACCCGCCGTGCGGCGCGCCGTGTCGGCCGCCGCGCTCGGCAACACGATGGAGTGGTTCGACTTCGGCGTCTACGCCTACGTCGCCGCCACGCTCGGCAAGGTCTTCTTCCCCTCCAGCTCACCCGGTGCCCAGGTCATCTCGACGTTCGCGACGTTCGCCGCGGCGTTCCTCGTCCGGCCCATCGGCGGCCTCGTGTTCGGGCCGCTGGGCGACCGGGTCGGCCGCCAGAAGGTACTTGCCGTCACCATGATCATGATGGCGATCAGCACCTTCGCCGTGGGCTTCCTGCCTGGCTACAAGTCGATCGGCCTGGCCGCGCCGGTGCTGCTCCTGCTGTGCCGGCTGGTCCAGGGCTTCTCCACCGGCGGCGAGTACGCGGGAGCCACCACCTACATCGCCGAGTACTCACCCGACCGGATCCGGGGCTTTCTCGGCAGCTGGCTCGACTTCGGCACCTTCATCGGCTACTCCCTCGGCTCCGGCCTGGTCACGGTCCTCACCGGCCTGCTCTCCGAGGACCAGATGGTCGACTGGGGATGGCGCATCCCCTTCTACGTCGCCGGACCGCTCGGGCTCATCGGGCTCTACATGCGGCTCCGGCTCGACGAGACCCCCGCGTTCCAGGAGGCGGAGGAGCGCGGACGGCAGGCGGCGGCAAGAAGCGGCCCCACGTCCGAGGAGGACGAGCGCCTGGAACAGGCCCGCATGTCGGGCAAGGGGCGGCTCAAGGAGGTCTTCACCCACCACTGGCAGGCCATGCTCGTCTGCATCGGGCTCGTACTGCTCTACAACGTCACCAACTACATGGTGACGTCCTACCTGCCGACCTACATGAGCACGACCCTCGGCGAATCCGAACTCACCGCCCAGCTCCTCGTGCTCGCGACCATGGTGCTCGTCGTCCTCACCATCACCGCCGTCGGCCGCTCCTCGGACCGGTTCGGGCGACGGCCCCTCTTCCTGTGGGGCGGGATCGCGATGGTGATCTTCTCGGTACCCGTCTTCCAGCTCATCCGGCAGGGCGGCATCCTGTTCCCCGCGATCGGCTGCGTCGTGCTCGGCCTGTTCCTGGTGTGCTTCGCGGGGACGAGCGCTGCGACGCTGCCCGCCCTCTTCCCCACCCATCTGCGCTACGGCGGCCTGTCGCTCGCCTTCAACTTCTCCGTGTCCCTGTTCGGCGGCACCACCCCACTGGTCGCGTCCGCCCTCGTGAACGCGACCGGAAACGAACTCGTGCCGGCCTACTACCTCATGGCCGCGGGTGTGATCGGCGTGATCTCGGCCCTGTTCCTGCGCGAGACCGCGGGTCAGCCGCTGCGGGGGTCGTCCGCCATGGCCGAGTCCGAGGAGGAGGCCCGCGAAATGGTGGCGCGCAGCCGCACCCACGCGGGGCGCCGTGCGCGCGACGTATGGCTCCAACTACGCCAGGGCCACCTGCCGCACCTGCACCACCACTCCGAGAAACGGGACCGCAAGGACCGGCGCGGCTGAGGGGGCGCCGGCAGGCGCACACGGCGGAGGTACGCGTCGCCCGGCCGGCAGCATCGGCTTGAACGCCGGGCAGCCCGGTGCGCAGGGGCGGTGCGGGGGCGCCGGTGGCGTTACCGTCAGTGGCATGGATCGTGATCTTCGCGGCTGGTGGCCGTGTCTGCTCAGCGGCGCGGTGTTCGCCGTGTGCATGGCCGGCACCACGCTGCCGACCCCGCTCTACGGCCTCTATCAGGACAAGTTCGGGTTCTCCGAGCTGACGGTCACCGTGGTGTACGCCGTGTACGCCTTCGGTGTCATCGGCGTGCTGCTGCTCGCGGGCAATATGTCGGACGCCGTGGGCCGGCGTCCGGTGCTGCTGTCGGGTCTGGGGTTCGCAGCGGCGAGCGCGGTCTGCTTCCTGTGCGCCTCCGGGCTCGGCTGGCTGTTCGCGGGCCGGCTCCTGTCAGGGCTGTCCGCCGGGCTGTTCACCGGGGCCGCCACGGCGTACGTCATGGATCTGGCGCCCCGCGGCGGCGCGTCCAAGGCCACGCTCGTGGCGACGGCCGCCAACATGGGGGGCCTTGGGTGCGGGCCCCTGCTCGCCGGTCTGCTCGCGCAGTACGCGGGCTGGCCGCTGACACTCACGTTCATCGTCCACCTGGCACTGCTGGCCGGCTCGGCCGTCGTCCTGCTGCGGCTCCCGGAGACCGTACAAGACCCGCAGCCGGTGCGCAGCGCACGAACACAGCGCCCGAGCCTGCCCGCTCAGGTGCGTCCCGTGTTCGTGCCCGCGGCGATCGCGGCGTTCGTGGGATTCGCCCTGTTCGGCGTGTTCACATCGGTGAGCCCGGCGTTCCTGGCCGAGTCCCTGAACGTGAGCAACCACGCGGCGATCGGCCTCGTCGTCGCGCTGGCCTTCTTCGCCTCGACCGCCGGCCAGTTGGCCGTCGGCCGCGTGGGGCTGACACGCTCACTGCCCCTGGGCTGCTCCGCGCTCCTGGCCGGCCTCGCGCTCCTCGCGGCGGCGCTCCGCTGGGACTTGCTGTCCCTGATGGTGCTGAGCGCGCTGGTCGGCGGATGCGGCCAGGGGCTCGCCTTCCGCGGAGCCCTGTCCGCGGTGGCCGAGGCGTCCCCGGC
Source organism: Streptomyces sp. NPDC048361 (assembly GCF_040651795.1). Lineage (NCBI taxonomy): Bacteria > Bacillati > Actinomycetota > Actinomycetes > Kitasatosporales > Streptomycetaceae > Streptomyces > Streptomyces sp. NPDC048361. The sequence continues at coordinate 22,835 of NZ_JBEZKW010000018.1, read as the reverse complement.
CGACCATCGCGCCTCGGTGATCTCCACCCTCTTCGTGGTGGCGTACGCGGGCATCTCGGTGCCGGTGATCGGCGTCGGCGTACTGGTGAAGCCGCTCGGCCTCGAAGGGGCGGGGCTTGCTTTCATCGCGTGCATGGCCGTGTTGGCCACCGTCGCGGGGATCTACCTGCTGCTGCGGCCGGCGGAGACGGCGGACGGTGGCTGAGCGATGTTCATACGGGGCTCAGGCCGTTGCCCGTCGCACCCGGTAGCTCCAGTACGTCAGTGAACGCACGACGGTCTCCGCGCCGATCGGGTTGGCGCTACAGCTCCAGTTCGCGAGTGAGCGGAACATGGGCGTCCATGTTGCGCTGCATCATCCGCAGAGCAGCGTCGGCCAGGTCCTCGTGCATGTGGGCCACCGCGTCGCGCGGGACCGTGACCTGGATATGCCTGATATGGGCGTCTAGCGCCGAGTACAGCACGCACTGCTCGGTGACCTGCCCGCACAGGACCACATGCGTGATGCCCTGCTCCCGCAGCAGGTAGCTGAGCGGAGTTTCGTAGAAGATCGAGTGTCGCGCCTTCACCACGAACAGCGAGTCCTTGTCCGGACTGAGAGGACGTACGAGGTCGGCGTGCGGGCCGGCCAGCGCCGTCTCCACAAGCTCGCCGTGATGCGACCGCCACTGCCCGAAATTGTCATTGGCGTAGATCACGGGGACATCGTTGCGGCGCGCGCGGTCCAGGAGGTCCACCATGGCGGGCAGCGCCGTGTGGACCGCTGGGAGCAGCAGCTCGGCGTCCTTGTGGTCGTACGTGTTGATCATGTCGATGACGATGACAGCGGTCTTTTCCATACCTCCACCTTGCATCCGCACGCCGCGGCGCTGCCCGTCGGGAGACGCGCCATGGGGCATCGCGGGTCGGCGGCGGGCCCGGAAGCGGACCGGGCGGGCTGCGGAACGGCCGGAAACGGCTCGGAGCGGCCCCGGAAGTCGGGGCCGCTCCGAACGGCGAAGGATGCCGGCGCGCGGTGCGTGGGCCGTCGCGCGGGAACAGGTCAGCCGGCTCGTCTGAGCCGTGGCCCAAAGCTCGCCACGGCTCAGACGAGTTCGGGCTGAGGTTGCGGCTGGGGCGCGCGTACCGGCGCCGCGAGGGGTTCCCACTCCTTGACGGTCCGGATGTAGCGGTGCACGACCGAGGCCACCGCCAGAACCATCAAGGGGCCGAAGACCCACGGGTGATGGGCCATCTGGAGCGGCAGGTAGCGGTAGGCCAGGAGGAGCGCGGTGAAGACGCCGGCTCCGTGGGCGACGAGCTGAATGGCCTGCCGGTCCCAGCCGTAGGCGAGCGCGCGCAGTCCCGCTTCGACGGTGAGCGTGAAGACGACGCCCGCGATGATGTCGGTTCCGTAGTGGTAGCCGAAGCCCAGGGTGGCGCCGAGGGTGGCCAGCAGCCAGAGGGCGCCCCCGATCCGCAGGGCGCGGGGGCCCTTGCGGGAGTGCACGAAGATCGCCGTGGCCCAGGCGGTGTGCAGGCTGGGCATGCAGTTGCGAGGGGTGTGTTCGTCGAACGGCATGTGGTGCGGGGCTGCGAGCGTGGGCATGGTGTGCGGCCACAGGTTGGCCAGCGCCCAGTGACCGCCGTCGCCGCCGTAGGCGAAGATCGGCCCGACGACGGGGAAGATCATGTAGATGGCGGGGCCGAGCAGGCCGATCACCAGGAATGTACGGACCAGGTGGTGGGCGGGGAACCGGCGGTCCCTGGCCACGTGGCGCAGCTGGTACAGGGCGACGACCACCGCGGCCACGGCGAGCTGGATGTAGACGTAGTCCAGGATGTGCGAGCCCACGGTGCCGGTCGCCTCGACGATGCGTCCGGCCAGCCAGGACGGGTTGCCCAAGGCATGGTCGGCGACGGCCACGTACTGGTCGAGGACCGTCGGCCGGGTCTTGGAGGTGATCAGCAGCCAGGTGTCACCGGTCTTGCGGCCGGCGACGAGGAGCAGCCCGAGCCCCACCCCCTTGAGCAGCAGCACGCGCTCGGCGCCTGTGCGTCTGGTGACGGCGATCACCGCGCAGGCCAGAATCACCCACAGTGCGCCGTTGCCGAACATCATCTTGGCGTCGACCAGCCACCGCACCAGCAAGAACACAAGATCGATCCCGACCGCGGCGCCGATCGCGATGTAGCGCTGCCGCCAGGGGAGCACCACCATCATCAACGCCATCCCGGCGTAGAGCAGCGGCCCCGACTTGGGGGCGAAGATCACCTCCCGCGCCTGGTTGGTGATCGGTCCCGGCATGCCGTAGTGGCGTGCGGCGATCTCCAGCATGACGAGGAACGCGAGGGCCACCACACTTGCCGCGGTCCACATGAGCGCGCGTGGTCGACGCAGAGCGGCGAGTATCTGTGCGCGGTTGGTTCGGGCGGATATCCGCGAGGCTATAGGTATCAAGTGTTTGGCCCATGTGTTTTTGTCGGACGCCGGTGGTGTGGCCGCTCTTCATGCCTGGTGGGACGGGTTTCCGGTGGAGCGTGGGTGATGCGGACGAGCGGTAAGGGTTCGATCATGCTAACGGAGCCGTACACGCGGGTTACGCCGCTTGTGTTATCGGCGCCCCAAAGGCCCCGGGCCGACGCGGCGGAAACGGGGCGGTTTCGCCCGGCGAACGGAGAGTGAACCGCAGGTCGGAGTGGGACGGCCGGTGCGTACGAGCCGGGCCGTACGCGGCTGTACGCATCAGGTCGCCGCCACCGGAGGAAACGGTTGGCGCCACTCGAAGAAGAGCGGCCGGTGCCGTCCGCGGTGGAGGAGACGGACCTCTCACGCGCAGGGACGCGCACCCCGCACCTTGCGTGCGTCTCGCACGCTATTGTGCGGATGTGGAAAACGACGTGGGGCGACAGATCGCCGAGTCCCTTGGCGTGCTGCTCAAGCGCAGCACCCGTATCGAGCTGCACCGCACGCTGACCGCCGACATGGGGGAGGCGGTGGACGAGCTGACGTACCCGATCCTCAGCGGCCTGGAGCGGACCGGCCCGCGCAGCGCGGCCGACCTCGCCCCCGATGTGGGGCTCGACCGGTCCGGTGTCACCCGCCGCGCATCCCGGCTCGAAGCCGCCGGGCTCGTGCGGCGCGAACCCGACCCGGCCGACCGGCGCGCCACACTGCTCGCGTTGACGGACGAGGGTGAGCGCACGGTGGCGGCCCTGCGCCGACGCCTGTCCGCCCAGATCGAGGCCGGCCTCGCCGCATGGCCGCCGGGCGAAGCGGCCGCGTTCGCCCGCGCGCTCGAACGCTTCGTCGCCGAAGGCCCTTTCCGTTAGTGCTTCTCCGTAGTGCTTCTCCGTCAGTGCTTCACTGGGCCGGTGCACGCAGCGACTCGGCCGCGGCGGTCGCGATGACCTCCGCCACCACCGCCAGCGCCGGCACATCGAGCTTCCACTGCTGCCAGTACAGCGGCACGGTCAACCGCCGGCCCGGCGCGAACTCCCGCAGGGCGCCCGAGCGCACCAGCGGTATCGCCTGTGACTCCGGCAGCAGACCCCAGCCGAGGCCCGCGGTCACGGCGTCGCAGTACCCCTCCGACGTGGGCACGTAGTGACGGATATGGCTCGCGCCGGACCGCTCGGGCGCGAGTGACCGCACGAACCGGTCCTGCAGTTCGTCACGCCGGTCGAAGATGATGACCGGTGCGTCGGGCAGGCAGTGTTCCAGCGGCTCGGCCGACAGATGGCGCGCCGCGAACTGCGGGCTCGCCACCGGCAGATACCGGAAGCGGCCCAGCGGGCGCACCAGACAGCCCGCCACCGGCTGCGCCGACGACGTCACCGCCGCCATCACCTGCCCCTCGCGCAGCAACGCCGCGGTGTGTGCCTCGTCCTCGCGGTAGAGCTCGAAGCAGATGGGCGGGTCCTGCGGAACCCGCGTCAGCGCCGGCAGGAACCAGGTGGCCAGGGAGTCCGCGTTCACCGCGATGGGCAACCGGGGCGGAACGGACTCGTCGGCGATGCCCAGCTCCGTGTGCGCGTCCCGCTCCAGCGCGGCCAATTGCCGGGCGAACCGCACCACCACCTGCCCGGACTCGGTCGGCCTGACCGGTTTCGTACGCATCAGCAGCACCCGGCCAGTGCGCTGTTCCAACGCCTTGACCCGCTGACTGACCGCGGAAGGTGTCACGTGCAGCGCCGCGGCGGCGGCGTCGAAGGTGCCCTCGTCGACGACGGCAAGCAGGGTGCGAACCTGGTCCAACGGCAGCTCAGTCATCACAAGAGCTAATGCTAAGTAAGAAACTTTAGCTGTACTAATGCCCCGGCTGATCCATACCGTCGAAGGCATGAACAGCGGCATCTTGCCGGCGGCCTTCGCCGGATTCACCACAGGCCTGTCCCTCATCGTCGCCATCGGCGCGCAGAACGCGTTCGTCCTGCGCCAGGGGGTGCGCCGACAGGCCGTCCTCGCGGTGGTCGGCATCTGCGCCGCGTCCGACGCGGTCCTCGTCGCCGTGGGCGTGGCCGGGCTCGGAGCCGTGGTCACCGCCTGGCCCGCCGCGTTGACCGCGGTCGGCCTGGCCGGTGGCGGCTTCTTGGTCTGCTACGGCGCCCTGGCCGCCCGCCGCGCCCTGAGGCCCGCTGCCGCGCACGGGCTGACGACCCAGGGCGCCCCGGCGGGCTCTGTCCGCACGGCGGTGCTCACCTGCCTGGCCATGACCTGGCTCAACCCGCACGTCTACCTGGACACCGTGCTGCTGCTCGGCTCGGCCGCCGCCGACCGCGGCACCCTGCGCTGGACTTTCGGCCTCGGGGCCATGGGGGCCAGCCTGGTGTGGTTCGCCGGCCTCGGCTACGGCGCCCGCCTCCTCAGCGGGGTTCTGGCCCGCCCCAGCGCATGGCGCGTACTGGACACGCTGGTCGCCGGCACCATGCTCACGATGGGCGCACTGCTGCTGGCCCGCACCATCTGGCCATGACCGGTGCCGTGGAGCGGCCGCGAGGAACCGGGGTGACTGGAGTGGGCTCCGAAGGACTCGAAAGGCCCTATCTACCCTATGCGCCCTATGTGCTCTATCCGCTTTATTGGTCCTCAGGGACCGATCAGGGTGCGGGTCTCGGCTCGGTAAAGCTCCGAAGGGTCGAAGCCCATGCCCGTGAAGTGACCGGCGAGTTCGAGGGACAGGATGCCGTGCAGACGCGTCCAGAACGTCAACGCGCGACTCAGGGCGGCGGGAGGCGTCTTGGGATCACGCGCCCAGTCGCGGTGCTCGGCGAGATGGTCGTCGAGCGGGGTCGTGGTGGCCGGCTGCTGTTCGGCCGCGCACGCCGCGAGGAGCACGTCCATGATCTCGGAGGTGGTCCGCACGGTGTCCTCGGGGGCTTCGTAGCCGGGCACGGGGGTGCCGTAGAGGAGGAAGTAGCGCTGTGGGTCGGCGAGGGCCCAGTGGCGCAGGGCATCCGCGAGGCCGGCGAGATCGGTCCCGGCGACGGCGTGTGCCCGGAAGGTGTCGGCGAGGCTGCGGTAGGCGTCCCGGATGAGTTCGGTGATCAGATCGTCGCGGCTCGCGTAATAGCGGTAGAGAGCGGGCCCGCTCACCCCGATCTGCTTGGCGATCGCGTTGAGGGACAACGCCGAAGCGCCGGCGGTCGCGATCTGCTCCCAGGCGTGATTCTTGATCTCCTCACGCACTTGGGCGCGGTACCGCTCCCGGGGAGTCCTTGCTTCCGGCTCGGCCACGACCGCCTCCACACGTCACGCCTGCACACCCAGTCCTACGCTTTCGTTAGAGGTTATCACTCTGCCTTTTGAGTCTCACGGCGTGATGGTTCGGCGGAGTGGATCCCCGCCGGCGTTCCCGTCGCCGCCGGGCAGGCGGCCGCAACAGCCTTGTGTCGGCAGGGGCTTCGGGGCGCGTTGTGCGGAGCTGCCCGGCGGGCGGAGTGGATCGTCGGAGTCACTGCCGCCGTCTGCCGACGCAAGCAACAAGCAACCCGCCGCTACCGTGGCCGGGTGACTTCCGAAGGCTGGCTCGCCGACACCCGCGTCTCCTATGACACCGTGGCCGCCGACTATGCCGACCAGGTGCGTGACCTCCTCCATCGGACCCCTTACGAGCGGGCTGTCCTCGCGCTCTTCGCCGACCTGGTCGCGGCCGCGGGCGGGAGACCGGTCGCGGACGTGGGGTGCGGGTCCGGGAGGGTGACGGCCCATCTGCGGAGGCTGGGTGTGGACGCGTTCGGCACCGACCTTTCCCCGATGATGATCGCCGTGGCCCGGCGGGACCACCCCGGCCTGCGCTTCGAAGTCGGTTCCATGACTGACCTGGACATCCCCGACGCCTCACTGGCCGGTCTGGTCGCGTGGTACTCGCTGATCCACATCCCGGACGGCGAACTCGACGCGGTCCTCCACCATTTCCGGCGCGCACTGCGGCCCGGCGCCCCGCTGCTGCTGAGCTTCCATGTCGGTGACGAGGTCCGGTTGAAGAGCCAGGGTTACGGCGGCCACCCGATGAAGGTGCACGTGCACCTCCGCCGACCCGGCGACCTGATCACCCGGCTCGGCGCCACAGGATTCGCCATCGAGGCGCAGATGACCCTCAGCTCGGCCGAGAGCCGCGAGGGAGCGATACTCCTCGCGCGCCGGACGCCTTGACAGCCGGAGCCTGAGGGAGGCCTCGGTCGGGGCACGGTCGAATTGCCGCGCACAGCATGAGAGGGTCTGGCCGTGCCGGACATGGGTCGTGCAGGGGACACCGAGGGGTGGAAGGCGGCCTTGGCTGGGGCGTCGGCTCCATCCTGGACGCACCGTGTCCGTGCCGCACGGGCCGGTCATCCACGACGAAGGCACATCGCAGAGCGCGATCGCCTTCTGCCCCGGGGCGGCACGTGCGCCCAAACCGGCCGAGCCCCAGGGGGCCATACCCACCTCGGCGCTCGCCCAAGGAGCTCGCGGATGGCAACCGCTACCCGCGGGGTCTACGCCACCAGTGGCGTCCCACGACGAGTTCCTCGAGCGCGCGGACCGGGCGGGCAGCAACTGGCCGTGTTCGTGCGGGTGTTGCAGCGCCAGGCGGAGGTCCGACGCCAGATGCGCCGCTTCGCGGATCTCGCAGTCGGCCCTGAGTGCGTCGCCCGGCGTCCGCGTCGTGCGCGCGATGACGTCGAGCACCGTCTCGCTGTGGGGGCCGCTCAACAGGATCAGGAACAGCCAGTCGTCGGCCGGTTCGCCGAAGCGCGCCCATTCGAAGTCCAGCAGGGCCGTTACGTTCCCGTCGTGTGCGAGCCAGTTGTCCCAGTGGCAGTCCGCGTGGACCGGCACGTTGGTACGGGCGTGCAGCGGGGCGCGCTCCGCGATCGACGCCAGCCCGTCGAGGAGGGGGGTGGGAGCTGCTCGGTGCCGTCGTCATGGGTCCCGGGTCGCGCCCCAGGGCCGTCGCGGCGATGGTGCGAGCGGCGCCGTGTGCTTGCCGCAGGTCGGTCATGGGGGCACTCCGGGGGTCGACGTCAGGGCGCCGGCCGAGTCGTCCCGAGCCTGGGCGGCTAGGCTGTTCGTGCCCCCGCGCCGCGGCGGAAGCGATCACCCGGCGCGGCTCCACCGTACAGGTCGGAATCCCCTGAACAGCCTGCGCGGCAAGGGAGTTCGCGTACCGCCGAGACCCGGTCCGATGTGGAGGCAACACCCGTGGGAACAGCGCCCGTTCCGGCCCCGTCCACCCCCGGCCCGAGTCCGGCGGACGAGTCGCGCACGCCCGGCGGATTGATCATCTTCCTGAACGGTACGTCGAGTTCCGGCAAGACGAGCATCGCCCGGGAGCTCCTTCCCATCCTCGGCGACACGTACTTCTCCCTGCCGGTGGACGCCTTCCACGCCATGCGGACAACTCCACCGGACCTCGGCCCCGACCGGCTCGCCGACGTACTCAAGCGAACGTGGATGGGGTTCCACCGGGCTGTCGCGGGGATGGCGGCAGCCGGCAACAACGTCCTCGTCGACCATGTCCTCAGTGAACGATGGCGTCTGCTGGACTGTCTCGCTCTGTTCGCCCCGGCGGACGTGGTCCTGGTCGGCGTACGGTGCCCCTTGCCGGAGCTGGAACGGCGTGAACGAGAGCGGGGTGACCGCCCGCCAGGTCTGGCCGCGCGGCAGATGGCGCAGGTTCACGCGCACGGTCTGTACGACATCGAATGCGACACCGGCACCACCAGTGCGCTCGACTGCGCGCGGCGCATCAGGGACTTTCTGCCGCACCGGCCGACCCCGACCGCTTTCGAGCGCCTGAAGTTGCTTCCACCCAGAGGGATACCTGCGGCATGAGTCGCTCCCGCTGCAACCATCCCTCCCGTGCGAAGTGGTCCGTGGGGGAGGCGCTGGGCGGGCTGAACTGACCCATAAGAGTGGGATTTGTAATATTAACCAATAAGTTCGGCACGCCTTGAGCCCCCCCACCGTCCCGTCGGTCACCATCTGTCCGGACAGCGCTTTCCGGCGGAAGGGGTAACGGGATGGGCCTCCCGCGCGGTTGTCCAGCCGCTCGGCGAACGGTTCTCGTGGTCGCGTTCACGGCAGTAGCCACCCTGCCCGGTTCCTTGGCAGGGGTGCCCACGGCACGCGCCGGGGGAGTGGGGGAGCACAGCCTGCGGCTGACGGTCACCGTGAACACCCGCCCCGGCCTCGGCGCCCTGCGCCCCGGGATTCGGGTGGGCGCGCCGGTGGTCAAGGTGTACCGGGTGGCCAACCTCGGGGAGGCCGATCTGTCCACGGTCCGGCTGACCGACCCGGCCGTACCGGGGGCACTCATCCACTGCGCCAACGGCTCCGGCCACCCCGGATATCTGCGAGCCTTGTCGAGCACCACGTGCACCGCAGAGTTGCCCGCCGCACCCGGCCCGCACACCGGCTTGGTCATGGCGACGGGCACGGTCCCCTCGCTCGCGATGCGGCTGCACGCCTCCGCGCAGAGCGGCTACGGCGGGGTGGCGGGCGCCCTCACCCTCGCCGAGAGCGCGCGACTGCTCAGCTTCACCGAGGCCGAGATCCGCTACGTGGTGACCAACCCCGGCAACAGGACGGTGTACGGCATCGCACTCGCCGACCCGGTGCTGGCGCCCGGCCGTTTCGACTGCGCCGGGCGGCAGGACATCCCGGAGCTGGCGCCCGGCGCGTCCTTCACCTGCACCGCTCAGGTACGGCGCGACCCCGGCTCCTATCGCAGCGCGGCGACGGCCACCGGAAGCGACCGTACGGACACCCTGGACCCCGAAGGGCGCAATGTGCCGCCGCCGGGGCTCAGCGCACGGGCAGACGCGGAGTTCGTCCTCCCGGCGCCGCCGACGACCCCGGCCGTGCCGCCGCCCCTGCCGCGCGCCGTCCCACCGGGGCGGTCGTCGGCCGCCGCCCCACCTCCCGCCGGAGCCGGACGCCCGGGCGGAGTCGGGCTGCCGGGCACAACTGGTGCTCTCCGTCCGCCAGTTGGCGCCGCTGCCGGCCCTGGCGCGCTCGCCGCACCCGGCGGGACGGGCGTCCCCGGTGGAGTCGGCGCGCCGGGCACACCCGCGGGCCCCGGTGGCCCCGCCGGCCCCGGTGCGGCCGCGGGCGCGGGTGGGCCGGCCGGTCCCGGTGCGCCTGCCGGCACCGGTGCCGCGGCCGGGCCGGGAGGGGCCGGTCCTGGCGCGGCAGCCGGTCTCGGCGCACCCGCCCCGCCCGCCGCACCTCCCGTACCCGAAACACCTCCCGCACCGGCGGAGCCCAACGCGCCGGGCGGTGATACCGCGGCCCAGCCGCCCGGGGCCGGAGTCGTCGGTGCGGTGCCGGTGCGGCCCGCCGAGCCGCCTGGGACGGCGCGCCCTCCCCGGTCGGTGGTGGCTCAACCCCAGCCGCCGTCGCCCTCGTTCCTCGGTGCCTTGCAACGCCACGCGCAGGCACACCCCGGGCTCTCCATCGCGGCGCTGCTGCTTCTCTTCCTCCTGCCGGCCGCCCTGGCGGCAGCACTGCTGGGCTCACGCCGCCACTAATCCAAGGAGCCAGGTGTCCTCTGCCGTGCAGGCCCTCGCCATCACCCTCGCCGTGGCCCTCTTCGCCGCGGCTACGGTGGTGGCCAAACACCGCTTCTTCCCGCCGGATCCCGCCGAAGAGCCACGCGAGGACGTCGCCGAGTACATCTCGATGATGGTGGGCGTGCTGTACGCGCTCGTGCTGGGGCTCGCCCTCGTATCCGTGTGGGAGACCAGCGACAACGCGTCCTCCCATGTCCAGGCGGAAGCCGGCGCACTGCATCAGACCTACTTGGTGGCGGACGCCCTGCCGGCCGACGGACAGAGCCGCGTACGCGCCATCTCCCAGCAGTACGCCGAGCACGTCGTCGGCGCGGAGTGGCCGAGGATGGCGGCCCGCGAGGACCTCGGCTCCGGCGGCTGGACGCTCCTCGCCGAACTGCGCGCCGCGACCCGCGTACCGGCCAACGCCACCCCGGCCCAGCAGATCGCGGCCCAGGAACTCCTCGCCCAGTTGGGCACGCTCGACGAGGCGCGGCGGGGGCGTGAGCAGGACGCCCAGAGCAGCCTCTCGCCGGTCCTGTGGGTCGGTCTGATCCTGGGCGGCGTGCTGACGGTGGCGTTCATGTTCCTCTTCGGCATCCAGCGCAACGCCACCCACATCGTGATGGTCATGGGTCTCGCCGCCCTCATCACCTTCCTCGTGCTGCTGATCCACGAACTGGACTCGCCGTTCGGTGGCTACCTCGGCACGGACACCTCGGCGTTCACGCGCCACTTCCAGGTGTGACGGAGGGGCTTGTTTTCGGCGTCGTGCACAGGGCAGGCGCGTGTCATGGACCCCGCGCGTCACGGACCATGTCCGCCGTGGACCTCGCGATTCTCGGAGCTCTCGCGGCCGTTCGGGGGCCGTTCGGCGGTGCCGCTCGGCGGCCGCGCGGCGATGGTGTCGGTCCCGGCGCGCCGGAGCCCGGCTTCGGGATTACGGCGCTGACGCACAGCACAATGTCCGTGCTTCCGGAACGGACCGGACCGACCGCAAGGAACCCTGGTGAGCCGCACATCCGAACCGTCGCGCTCCGCGGACAACCCTCCGCCGCAGACGCTGCGTGAGTACGCGCTGATCGCCGATGGTGAGCGGGGTGCCCTCGTCGGGCCGCATGGGGACATCGCCTGGATGTGCATGCCCCGGTGGGACTCCGACGCCGTGTTCTCCACCCTCATCGGCGGCCCCGGTCACTATGCGCTCACCCCGGTCGGGCGGTATGTGTGGGGCGGCTACTACGAGAACGGCACCCTCATCTGGCGCAGCCGCTGGACCACCGAGACCGGCATCGTGGAGTGCCGAGAAGCGCTCGCCCGGCCGGCCGACCCGCACCGGGCCGTCCTGCTGCGCCGCCTCCACGCCGTCGACGGCGAGGCCCGGGTCACCGTCGACCTGGCGCCCGCCGCGGGCTTCGGCGCCGACCGCTCCCGTCTGCCGCACCGCGACGACGACGGCACGTGGAGCGCCCGCACGGGAGAGCTGCGCTGGCGCTGGAGCGGCGTACCCGAGGCGCATCCCGCCCGGTACGGTCACCGTGGCGGCCTCGCGGCGACGCTGACGCTCAAGCCGGGCGAACAGCGTGACCTCGTCCTGGAAATGTCGGAGCACGCCCTGTCGGACCGGCCCGACGCCGACGCGTTGTGGAGCGCCACGAAAGCGGCCTGGGCCGCTGAAGTCCCCTCCCTCGGCCACACGCTCGCGCCCGAGGACGCCCGCCGTGCCTACACCGTGTTGCGCGGTCTCACCAGTGCGTCCGGCGGCATGGTCGCCGCCGCCACCACCAGCCTTCCCGAACGGGCCGAGGCCGGCCGCAACTACGACTACCGCTACGTCTGGATCCGCGACCAGTGCTACGCCGGTCAGGCCGCGGCGGCGGCCGGCGGGCACCCGCTGCTCGACGACGCCGTACGGTTCATCGCCGCCCGCCTGCACGAGGACGGGCCGAGGCTCGCGCCCGCGTACACCGTGACCGGACACCCGGTGCCCCGACCGTCGCAACTCCCGCTGCCCGGCTATCCCGGCGGGGGCAGCCAGATCGGGAACCGGGTGAGCGACCAGTTCCAGCTCGACGCCTTCGGGGAGGCGCTGCTCCTGTTCGCGGCCGCTCACCGGCACGGCCGCCTCGACACCGACGGCTGGGTGGCGGTGGACATCGCGGCCGACGCCATCGCGCGGCGCCGCTCCGACGCCGACGCCGGCATCTGGGAACTCGACGCCCAGCACTGGACGCACAGCAAGCTGATCTGCGCGGCGGGTCTTCGCGCCGTCGCCCAGGTCGCGCCGTCCGCGAGCAAGGCCGCCGCGTGGGCCTCGCTCGCCGACGTCATCCTCGCGGAGGCCACGGCCAACGGCGTTCATTCATCGGGCCGTTGGCAGCGCTCCGCGAGCGACCCCACGCTGGACGCGGCGCTGCTGCTGCCCCCGTTGCGCGGGGCGCTGGCGGCCGACGATCCGCGGACCACCAGCACCCTGAGCGCGTACACCGAGGAACTCACCCGCGACCACTACGCCTACCGGTTCCGGCACGACCAGCGGCCCCTGGAGGAGGCCGAGGGGGCCTTCCTGTTCTGCGGCTACCTCATGGCGATGGCCGAACACCAGCAGGGCAACCAGGCCGAGGCCGTGCGCTGGTTCGAGCGCAACCGCTCCGCCTGCGGCCCGCCGGGGCTGTTCGCCGAGGAGTACGACATCAGTCAGCGCCAGCTCCGCGGCAATCTGCCCCAGGCCTTCGTCCACGCCATCATGCTGGAGAGCGCAGTCCGCCTCGCGAGCCCGCCGGACCACGGCCCGTGACCCGTGCCCCCGGACGGCCTGCGCGGAGGTGGTTCAGGTGTGGAGGCGGCTGTTCGCGCCGTCGTGGCCGTCGGCGCTCTCGTCGTCGAACCAGTAGTCGCCGGCCGCCAGGTACCGGAAGGCATGGGTGCTCCGGTCGGGCAGCTCCACCGTCACCGCGCGCTTGCCGTCCTTGCGGGCCCGCAGCTCATGGGTGCCGGGCCGCCAGTCGTTGAAGTCACCGACGACGCTGACCGGGCCGGGCGGGGCGTCGACGGGGAGCACGAACGTGATCTCGATGCTGTCCTTGCTCCGCTTGCGTTCCAGCACGGAAACCTCCTGTGGGTGGATGGGGTTGGGCCCATCCTGGGGCCAGGATCGCGGGGCCGCACCCCGGCGGCGCCGTCGACGCGCGGGCCGGGAGCCCCCAACGGCCGAATGCGCGGCGCCGGTCGCGTCACGCTGCGTGAGGGTTCGGGATGCGTTCGGGGAGTGGCGCTGGTTCGCTTGAAGCGCTTGCGTCGTCTCCGGCCGTGGGGCGCGGCGGCTCGGCGGCGGCAGCCCGAACCCGGTCCAGGTCCAAGGAGCCCGCCATGTCGGACACCCTCCACAGCCGCAGCAGGCGCGGCCATGACGACACCCCCGACACCACGGCAGCCTTCGTCCGCCTCGGGGCGCTCGCCCAGGGGCCCGAGTACGAGGCGCTGCGGGACGATCTCGTAGCGCGGTGGCTGCCGATGGCGCAGCGCCTGGCGCTCAAGTACCGCAATCGCGGCGCGGAGATCGACGATCTCTACCAGGTCGCCGCGATGGGCCTGGTCAAGGCGGTGGACCGGTACGAGGTCGCGCGGGGCCCGTTCGAGTCGTACGCGATCCCGACCATCGTCGGCGAGCTCAAGCGGCACTTCCGCGACGCGCTGTGGGCGGTCCATGTGCCGCGCCGGATCCAGGACATCCGCAACAAGGTCCGTGTCGCCCGCCACGAGTTGAAGGCGATGCGACCGGGGGAGCCCACCGTCGCCGAACTGGCCGCCCGGTCCGGGCTCGACGAGCAGGACGTACGGGACGGTCTTGAGGCCCTCGGCTGCTTCAAGAGCCTCTCCCTCGAAGCGGAGTCGCGCACAGAGGACGGCGACGGCGGCGAGACTGTCTCCTTGACCGACACGCTCGGCGCCCCCGATCCCGGCTTCGACGCGGTCATCGACCGCGAGGCGGTCCGGCCCGCGCTCAGGGCCCTGCCCGAACGGGAGTCGCAGATCCTGTACATGCGGTTCTTCGGCGACATGACCCAGAACCAGATCGCCTCGGCGCTCGGGATCTCCCAAATGCACGTATCGCGCCTGCTGAACAGCACCTGCGCGCGGCTGCGCGACGAGGCGCTGGCCGACCCCCGCGTCGGCGCGGCCTGACACCGCGCGCCCCCCCGCACCGCCGACGCGCGACCAAGCGGGCTTCGGCCTGGTTTGACCCTGTCGCAGACGAGTCGTCAGGCAGGGCAAGACAGGGCAAGACAGGGCAAGACAGGGCAAGACATGGCATGGCATGGCAAGGAGAGGCAAGGAGTCCAGATGGCAGCCAGGGGCAGGAAGAGCCGGGCCAAGGCCGCGCCCAGGGAGGGCACGGGCAAGGACGTCACAGACACCGCTCGGCCCGATCAACCCGCACGTGCGGCCAGGGAGGCCGATCAGGTCAAGGCCAACGTGAAGCAGGCCAGAGCCGACATCGAAGGCCGCCCCCGCACGGACGGTCGGGCGACACGCGTAAATCAGGCGAACAAGGCGTCCAACGCGACCAAGGAATAGTGCCCCTGCGCTCCCCGCGCGGCCAGGGCGATTCGGAGCCGCCGGGGGGTAACTGAACCCTCCCGGGTGCGGGCGGCACGCATGGCGCGATCTGATGCATGCCGGGCCACGTCGACGGCAGCCCGCACGAGGTCGCGCGCCGTGTACTGCCCCGAGTCGACGAAACGCTGGTACGGGCTGCATCGGTCACGCGGGTGCGACGCTCGGCGTGCGCCGAGAGGCTTATGCGCCGTGCTTCCCCTCTCGCTGCGCCCGGGCCATCAGGGCGTCCCTGAGCGCGAAGACGGCGGTTCGGTCGGCGTCACGCGCGAACCGTTCGAGCAGTTCGGCCGCGCCGGGATCAGGCCCGCCCTCCATCGCTTCGACGAGTGCGGCGATACTCGGCCACTGGTCGCTGGAATGGCTATCGTCCACGGGATGTCCGGTTCTATTAGCAGATTCGAGGTCGGCATCCGCCCCAACGGACTACTCATACCAGGACGAGCGCCCTCATGGTGCCCGGCAGCGGCCCGAACCACCATATAGACCACGGCGTTCCGCCCCGCGCCGCGCTTCACACGCGCTGAGCCCGGTGGAGCAGCGTGTGGAGAACACGCGGCCCCAGTGCGGCCCGCGCGGCGTTCGCGCCCGGGGCGCCGTGCACGCCCCCGCCCGGATGCGCGGCGGCCGAGGCGAGATAGAGGCCCTTGACCGGGGTCTCGGGCCGTCCGGTACCGGGGACCGGACGGAAGATCGCCTGCTGGTGCAGGGCGGTGGTGCCGTTGTTGATGGCACCCAGGTGCAGGTTCTCGTTCATGGCCTGGAGCGTCGTGGGAGCCAGGATGCGGCGGGCACGGATCAGCGCGCGGAAACCGGGCGCGTAACGCTCCACCTGGGCCTCGACCCGGTCGGCCATGGCCTGCTGCTCCCCGTCGTCCCAGCGGCCGGTGATGCCGTCCGGCCCCGCGTCGGACACGATCTCCTGCGGTACGTGGGTGTAGGCCCACGCCGACTCCGTACCCGCGGGGGAGCGGCTGGGGTCCGCCGTGGTCATCTGGCCGAGCAGGGCGAACGGACTGGCGGGGACCTGGCCCATGGCGATCTCGGAGGCGAACCGGGTCAAGCCGTCGACGCCGTCGGCGAGATGCACCGTCCCCGCTCCGCGCGCCCCGGGCGCCGTCCACGGCACCGGCCCCGACAGCGCCCAGTCGACCTTGAACGTCGCGAAGTCCCACTGGAAGCGCGTCAGATCGCGCACGAGCCGCGCCGGCAGGTGTTCCTCGCCCACGAGGTCCCGGTACAGGGCCGGCGCCGACACATCGGCGAGGACCGCCCGCCGCGCCCGGACCAGCTCTCCCCGCGCGGTCCTCACTCCCACGGCCGTGCCGCCGCGGACGACGACGGACGCGACCCGCTCCCCGCACCGCACGGCCACCCCGCGCTTCTCCAGACGGCTCACGAGAGCCGCGCTCAACGCGCCCGCGCCGCCGACCGGCACCGGAAAGCCATGGCTCTGCCCGAGCATCGACATCAGCCAGCCGAAGCCGCCGCTGACCGCCGACTCGGGAGCCAGGTCCGCGTGGAGGGCGCAGCCGGCCAGCAGCAGCCGCCCCCCGCCCCCGGAGAACTCCTCCTCACCCAGCCGCCGTACGGGCAACGCCAGGCTCCGGGCCAGCCGAAGACCGCCCGGGGCCCGCAGCTTCGCCGCCAGACGCAGCCCGGCGCGCACTGGCGGGAAGGGCGCGAACAGGGCCCGCACCACGTCCGGTCCCACCCGGCACCACATGTCGTACATCGCCTGCCACGCCTCGCCGTCGCGCGCGCCGAATGAGGCCAACCCGGCGGCGGTGTCCCGTACATGCCGTTCGAGCACCGCGCACCTGCCGTCCCCCAACGGATGCGCGAGGACACGCGGGGCGTGGCTCCACCGGAGGCCTTCCGCCGCGAGATCGAGCCGGGCCAGGACGGGAGAGGCGGCCGCCAGCGGATAGAAGGCGCTGAAGAGGTCCGACACGTAATCGGGGTGGACGCCCCGGTCGCTGCGCACGGCACCGCCGGGTTCCGGCTGCGCCTCCAGGACCTCCACGCTCCAGCCGGCATCCACCAGGACGTTCGCGGCCACGAGCCCGTTGGGGCCGGAGCCGATCACCACGGCGTCAGGCATGCCGGACCTCGGCGCCGTGCCCGCGCCCGGCACGGTTCTCCTCGACCACCTTGGCCAGGCGCGGCAGCATGCCCCGGTGGCGGAGCTGGAGCAACGCCTCGGTGACCGGATTGTGCAGGGCGCCGCCCAGGCCGCGCAGCGGATGCTCGTCGCAGATGACCAGGGTGCCCGTGCCCCACGGCCTGAGCTGAAGGAAGATCCGCGCGCTGCCCAGCGCCTTGAACTTCGCCTCCAGCTCCAGCTCCTTGTGCGCCTCGCTGTGGCGGACGGTCGTCTTGCCGTCGCCCGACCACGGGCCCACGCGCAGGGTGAACCGCAGCCGGGAGCCGGACTTCGGCCAGGTGTCGTCGAGCGGCGTGGAGCTGTCGGGCCCCACCACCCACTCCCCGTACCGCTCGGGGTCGGCGAGCACCGCCCATACGTCGGCGGGGGAACGATTGATCAACTGATGGCGGATGGCCATGGGAGGAGTTCTCCTTGCCGACGTCGCTGTGGCGTATCTGCGGAACTCGCGGAGCCCGGGCGTCGGCGGGTCGGGCGGTGCCGCCGCCGGGGCCGGCCCTCCGGGACAACGGCGTACCCCTTCACCGCCGCTCAAACCCCATGGTGCGCGCCCTCGGAAGACCTCGCATCCCGCCCCGCGCCTCACCCGGGCGGCCGAGTCCTGTCCTGCGGGCCCGGCCCCGGCGTACGGCACGACAAGCCCGGCGCCCCGCCCGCACCCCGCCCACGGTCCGTATGCGGGGTCCGGCGGCCTTCCACAGACTGGCCATAGCAGGGTGCCGTCCGTCCTGCTCTTGAGTCCCGCACTTGAGGAGTGTCATCGTGGAAGTGCCATCGGTGGAGCGTGCCGACGAGATGAGGGTCGCTACGGTGCCCGCGGCCCTGGACGAGATCAGGGTCGCTCCGGTGCCTGTGAGCCTCGGCCGGATCAGCGTCGCTCCCGTGCCCGTGGCCCCCGACCGGATCAGGGTCGCCTCGGTGCCCGCGGGCCACGTGTACGTGCGGCACTGCTCCGCGGCGGAACCCGACGGCGTCACCCGCCTCACCGACCCCCGGCCCAACGGCGTGCCGAACACGTCACGGCGGTGGTGGCCTCCGGTGATGCTGGACCCCGACTGGGTGAGCGCCCATCACCAGGACTTCGACGTCTTCCATCTGCATTTCGGGTTCGAGGCGCGGAGCCCCGAGCAGCTCACCGCCCTCGTGGACGCTCTGCGCCGGCACGGCAAGCCCCTGGTCTACACGGTGCACGAACTGCGCAACCCGTATCAGCCCGACCCCGCGACCCACGACGCGGCCCTCGACGTCATCATCCCGGCCGCCGACCGTCTCATCACGCTCACGCCGGGGGCGGCCCGGACGATCGGCGCGCGCTGGGGCCGGACCGCGACCGTGCTGCCGCACCCCCATGTGGTGGATCTGCCACGGCTGGCCCGTCCCAGGCCGGCTGCCCGCGACCAGTTCCGGGTGGGTGTCCACGCCAAGAGCCTGCGGCCCGACATGGCCGTCCTGCCCGTCGTACGCGTCCTCGCGACGACCGTGGCCGAGCTGGCGGACGCGGAGCTCCAGGTCAACATCCACCGGGACATGGCCGACCCCGCGGCTCCGGCTCATGCACCCGAACTCCTGGCAGAATTGCGGGAGTTGGTGCACCGGGGTCATCTCACCCTCACCATCCACGACTGCTTCGACGACGAGCAGCTCTGGGACTACCTGGAATCACTCGACCTGTCCGTGCTGCCCTACGTGTTCGGCACTCACTCCGGATGGCTGGAGGCGTGTCATGACCTCGGCACCGCCGTCGCCGCCCCCGACTGCGGTTTCTACGCACAGCAGCGCCCCTGCCTGACGTACGGGCACACCCAGGAGGGCGGCCTGGACGAGGAGTCCCTGCGCAACGTCGTCGTACGGGCCTACGAGGAGCGGCCGGCGCCCCGGGCCACCGAGCAGCACCGCGTACGGGAGCGTGCCGAACTCGCCGCCGCCCACCGCGCGCTCTACGCCGGCCTGGTGCGATGAGCGGGTCGCGGGTGGCTCGCTCATCGCGTCCACACGCTTCCCGATCACCGAGTCGGCCACGACACGTGAACTGCCCGCGCGGCGCGCGGTGTTGAGCGCGCGGGCAGGTCGGCCGCGGCGGCCCGGTCCGTGAAAGCGCGGGCCGGACCGGTTCGCCGCCTCCACCGGGGGCACGCGCTCACCGAGTGAAACATGTGGATTCGAACCATCTGAGCCGTTACACCCACGAGGAGGCATCATGAGGGCACTCACCTGGCACGGCAAGCGGGACGTACGCGTCGACACCGTGCCCGATCCCACCATCCAGGACGACGACGACATCATCATCAAGGTGACGACGACCGGCCTGTGCGGATCGGACCTCCATCTGTACGAGGTACTCGGCCCCTTCCTCGATCCGGGCGACATCCTCGGCCACGAACCCATGGGCATCGTCGAAGAAGTCGGCCCGAAGGTCACCGCCCTGAAGCCGGGAGACCGCGTGGTCATCCCCTTCAACATCTCGTGCGGAACCTGCTTCATGTGCGACCAGGGCCTGCACTCGCAGTGCGAGACCACCCAGGTGCACGAACACAACTCGGGCGCCTCCCTGTTCGGCTACACCAAGCTCTACGGACAGGTCCCGGGCGGCCAGGCACAGTACCTGCGCGTCCCCTTCGGCAACAAGCTGCCCATCCGCGTCCCGGACGGCCCCTCCGACGACCGCTTCGTGTACCTGTCCGACGTCCTGCCCACGGCATGGCAGGCGGTCGAGTACGCCGCCATCCCGCCCGGTGGCAGCGTCGCCGTCCTCGGCCTCGGCCCCATCGGGGACATGAGCGCCCGCATCGCCGCCCACCGCGGCGCCAAGACCGTCATCGGCATCGACCTCGTACCGGAGCGGCTGGAGCGGGCCCGCCGGCGCGGCGTCCACACCCTCGACCTCAAGGAATGCGGCGACAACCTCACCGACGCCGTGCGCGACCTCACCGGAGGCCGCGGCCCGGACGCCGTCATCGACGCCGTCGGCATGGAGGCCCACGGCAGCCGCGTCGCGGCAGCCGCCCAGGGCATGACGGCCGTCCTGCCCGACGCGCTCGCCTCCGCCATGATCAAGCGGGCCGGCATCGACCGGCTCTCCGCGCTCTACACGGCGATCGACCTCGTCCGAAGGGGAGGCACGATCTCCATCTCCGGTGTCTACGGCGGCGCGGCCGACCCGATGCCACTCCTGACCATGTTCGACAAGCAGCTGCAAGTACGCATGGGGCAGGCCAATGTCCGGCGCTGGGTCGACGACATCCTGCCGCTGCTCACCGACGGCGATCCCCTGGGCGTCGACGACTTCGCCACGCACCGCCTGCCGCTGGAGCAGGCACCGGACGCGTACGAGATGTTCCAGAAGAAGCGGGACGGCGCCGTCAAGGTCCTCTTCACCCCGTGAACCCGCCCGCTTCCACCTTCTGGACCCACCCGCTTCCACTCCACCAACACGCCCGCATCCGCCCTCTGAACACGCGAACCTCCACCGCCCGGCCACGCACGGTGCCATGCGGCCGGGGCTTCCTCGAGCGGGGGAGCGTTCATCCACCGACAGCGGGTACGCGGCGTGAACGGCCCCGGTCATGTGAGAGGACCGGGCGAATGCCATGGACCCCCGCGGATGCGGGTGACAACCACCCGTGGTCCGTTTGAGATTCGAGACCGAGCGGTCATGGCTGAGGTGTCCCGACGACCGCCACTGGGAGAGAGAAACATGACGACCGAGCACCCCACCACAGACTCCACCGCGAACGGCGACGGCCTGCCGGGCAAGCCGGGGCCGGTCTCGCCGCCCGTGGCCGAGCCCACCCGGCCCGCCGAGCCGCTGCCGCCCAAGCCTGACCAGGAGGGCCCGGAAACGGTGAGCCCGACGGGCCAGGCCACGGGCGCCGACCCGGCCCGCATGGCGCAGAGTGGTGCCTATCTCACCACCGCGCAGGGGACGCGGGTGTACGACAGCGACCACTCGCTGAAGGCCGGACCCCGCGGACCGGTCCTGATCCAGGACCACCATCTGCGCGAGAAGATCACGCACTTCGACCACGAGCGCATCCCGGAACGCGTGGTGCACGCGCGGGGTGCCGCCGCCCACGGCGTCTTCCAGGGCTACGGCACCGCCACCGAGGTGAGCAAGGCGGCCTTCCTCGCCAAGGGCGTGGAGACCCCGGTGTTCGTCCGGTTCTCGACCGTCCTCGGCTCCCGCGGCTCGTCCGACACGGTGCGCGACACCCGCGGCTTCGCGACGAAGTTCTACACCGACGAAGGAACCTTCGACCTCGTCGGCAACAACATCCCGGTCTTCTTCATCCAGGACGCCCTCAAGTTCCCGGACGTCGTGCACGCCGCCAAGCCCCACCCCGACCGTGAGATCCCGCAGGCCCAGAGCGCCCACGACACGTTCTGGGACTTCGTCTCCCTGCACACCGAGGCCACCCACCACACGCTGTGGAACATGTCCGACCGCGGCATTCCGCGCTCGTACCGCATGATGGAGGGTTTCGGCGTCCACACCTTCCGGCTGGTCAACACGGCCGGCGAGAGCGTCCTGGTCAAGTTCCACTGGAAGCCGAAGCTGGGCGTGCACTCCCTGGTCTGGGAGGAAGCGCAGCTCATCAACGGCATGGACCCCGACTTCCACCGCCGCGACCTCTTCGACGCGATCGAAGCCGGCGCCTTTCCGCAGTGGGAGCTCGGAATCCAGGTGTTCCCCGACACCGCCGAGCAGACCTTCGAGGGAATCGACCTCCTCGACCCCACCAAGTTCGTGCCCGAGGAACTCGCACCGGTGCAGCCCATCGGCCTGATGACCCTGAACGCCAACACCAAGAACTACTTCGCCGAGACCGAGCAGGTCGCCTTCCACCCCGGCCACCTCGTCCCGGGCATCGACGTCACCGACGACCCGCTGCTCGCCGGACGGCTCTTCTCCTACCTCGACACGCAGATCAGCCGGCTCGGCGGCCCGAACTTCGCGCAGATCCCGATCAACCGGCCGCACGCGCCCGTCAACGACATGCTCCGCGACGGCATGCACCAGAGCGCCGTGCACACCGGTGTGGCGCCGTACCGGCCCAACAGCCTGGACGGCGGATGCCCCTTCCTCGCGGGCGCCGACATGAGCGCCTTCGTGGAGACGCCGGTGTCCATCCCCGAGACCAGCAAGGTCCGTGAGGCCCCCGCCTCGTTCGCGGACCACTTCAGCCAGCCACGGCTCTTCTGGCTCAGCATGAGTGCCCCGGAGCGCGAGCACATCATCGCCGCCTACACCTTCGAGCTGAACAAGTGCTTCGAACCGGCCGTCAAGGAACGCAACTTGCAGGTCCTGGCGAACATCGACACGGAGCTGTGCGAGCAGGTGGCCGCCGGCCTCGGCCTGCCAGCGCCGCAGGCCACCGTGGAGCTCGCTCCGGCCGACCCCAGCCCGGCCCTGTCCCAGCTGGGCGACACCTGGCCCACGGACGGCCGGGTGATCGGCGTCGTCGCCGACTCCGCCGCCGATCTGGACGGCGTACGCGGCGTGCGACAGGCCGTCCTGGACGCCGGCATGGTCCCCCTGGTCATCGCGCCCACCGGAGGCACCCTCGGCTCCGGCGACGACGCGATCGCCGTACAGCGGACCTTCGCCACGGCCCGGTCCGTCGAGTACGACGCGCTCCTGTTCGCCGGGGCGCCCCAGCCGGGCGACGACGCGTACGGAGCACGCGACGCCAAGGCCGGCTCGCCCGGCTCCGCGAGCACTGACCCGCGCGTCCTGCTGCTGCTCACCGAGGCGTACCGGCACGGCAAGGCGCTCGGCGGGTGGGGTGACGCCCGAGGGCTGTTCGAGTCATCCGGCATCGGCGCGGACGAGCCGGGTGTCGTCCTGAGCGACAGCGGTGCGGCCGCGGCGGAGAAGGTCAAGGGCGCACTGGCCGAGCACCGCGCGTGGGACAGGTTCCCGCCCGCCGCCTGAGCCCCCGCCACACAGCCGTGGGGGGGGGGCCCGGGGGGGGGGGGCCGCCCCCCGGCGGGCGGCGGGGGGTGGGGGCGCCGAGCCCGGCGCGGGGGGGGCGGCGGG